>JBCCRH010000270.1:0-8507 GCA_039208045.1 Bacteroidota bacterium | reverse complement strand
TCGATTTTGTAGAGCTAATATTTAGCTGGTAAGCATGCTCGCCAAATACTTGCTGTATCGCTTTTACTTCTGCTATATCACCAAGTGGTGTAGAAGTGCCATGCACATTGACATAGTCGATTTCTTCTGGCTGCATGTTAGCATCCTCCAAGGCCATCCGCATCACGTTCATAGCGCCTAGCCCATCGGGATGCGGCGCAGTAATATGGTGCGCATCAGCAGTGGCCCCTGCTCCAACCATTTCGGCATAAATAGTGGCCCCACGTTTTTTGGCATGCTCTAGCTCCTCCAAGATGATTGCTCCACCTCCCTCTCCAAGCACAAAGCCATCTCTATCTTTATCAAAGGGGCGGGATGCCGTTTTAAAATCATCATTGCGGGTAGAAAGGGCTTTCATAGCATTGAAGCCACCAATACCTGTCTTTGTAACAGAAGCTTCAGACCCCCCTGTTATTATGATATCATTACGGCCGATTCGAATATAGTCAAACGCGTTCATCAAGGCATGAGAAGAAGAAGCACAAGCAGATACCGTAGCATAATTAATCCCTCGGAAACCATATTTGATAGAAATCATTCCAGCACCGATGTCTGCAATCATTTTAGGAATCATAAATGGATTGTAGCGGGGCGTACCATCTCCTTTGGCGTAGTCTTCAATTTCTTTTTCCAAAGATTCTAAGCCTCCAATACCAGAAGCCCAGATCACACCTGCGCGATCTAAGTCAAGTTGCTCTAGGTCTAAACCAGAGCCTTTAATGGCTTCATCAGCGATGATTAAAGCAAGAGCAGTGTAGCGGTCGATCCGACGCACCTCACGGCGATCGAGAAAATCATTGAGATTCAGATCCTTTACCTCACAAGCAAATTTCGTTTTGAAATTAGTCGGATCAAAATGAGTAATGATGTTGGCTCCAGAGACGCCGTTTTTAAGGCCATCCAAATAAGCTTCTATGGAGTTTCCTATTGGCGTTAGCGCACCTAATCCAGTTACTACTACTCTTCTCATGGCTCTTTTTTAGTGTATATTAAAAGCTAAAAATCCACAAACCTAGACATATGGCCCTGGTTTGTGGAAATAGATTAAACAATAGATGTAAAAAGCAAATAGGTAAGTGCCTATCTATATTAGCTCTTAATATTGTTTGTAAGGTATTCTATAGCTTGTCCTACTGTCTGAATGTCTTCAGCCTGATCATCAGGGATTGCAACATTGAATTCTTTTTCGAATTCCATGATCAATTCCACAGTGTCCAGAGAATCTGCTCCCAAGTCATTGGTGAAGCTTGCGCCTTCTGTCACTTCGCCTTCTTCTACACCTAATTTGTCGATAATTATCTTTGTTACCCGATCTGTAATGGTTGCCATGATAAATTCGCTTTTTTATTGGTTTACGAATGTCCTGCAAAGAAACGTATTAGTATATTGATTACCAAAGTTTTTATTTTTTTTTTGCTTCTCCCCCTGATTATCAGCTAGTAGGCTAGTTTACTTCTGTTTTTATTTTTTGCCCTTTCGCGAAATTTTATTTCTCTTTTTGGCATAACTCAGCTTAAATCATAAAATTATTCGGTCATTACATTTGATAAATAGGTTGATAAATGTACATTTGAACTATATTTATTGTACTTTTTACACTTACTCCAAAATACACCCAATTACACCAAAATTCTAGTAACACCAAATCGCTTCCCACTATGGAAATTGTAGATCATCAGAATACTAAAATCGTAGCTACTGTAGGCCCTGCTTCTAGTTCTTACGAAAACCTTACTGCTTTGGTAAAAGCAGGCGTAGATATATTCCGGCTCAATTTTTCGCATGGCACGCATGATGATCATTTACAAGTCATCAATCGTATTACCTACTTAAATGAGAAGTATGGTACACATATCGGTATTTTAGCTGACCTACAAGGCCCTAAGCTACGTGTTGGTAAAATGGAGAATGAAGGTATCCCCATCAAAGAAGGAGACATCCTCACTTTCGTTAATGAAGAATGTATAGGTACCATGGAGCGTATTTATATGAGCTATGACCTTTTTGCGAGAGATGTGAAAGTAGGTGAGCGCGTGTTGGTAGATGATGGAAAAATTGTACTAGAAGTAATTGAAACGAATGGTGAGAACGAGGTAAAACTAAAAGTACTTTTTGGTGGTGTCCTTAAGTCAAGAAAAGGGGTCAACCTACCCAATACTGATATTTCCCTTCCTAGCCTTACGCCGAAGGATGAGCGAGACTTGGAGTTTATACTCACCCAACCGGTCAATTGGATCGCCCTTTCGTTCGTTCGTTCGGCCAAGGACATGAAGGACCTTACTAGACGTATCGAAGAAAAAAACCATCCTGCCAAGACCATTGCAAAGATCGAGAAACCGGAAGCAGTAGATAAGATCGATAAGATCATCAAAGCATCCAATGGCATCATGGTGGCACGTGGAGACTTGGGTATTGAAGTGCCCATGGAGCGACTCCCTGTCATCCAAAAGAATATCATTGAAAAATGTATCCAGCGCGCCCGGCCGGTAATTGTTGCCACTCAAATGATGGATAGTATGATTACTAATCCAAGTCCCACCAGAGCTGAAATTACAGATGTTGCCAATGCAGTATTTGATGGTGCCGACGCCGTAATGCTTAGCGGCGAAACTTCAGTTGGGAAGCATCCAGTAAAGGTAGTAGAGGCCATGAATAAGATCATTGAAGAGGCGGAGAAGAGGGGTGTTAATACTACTCGTCCTATTCCTTCTAGTAAGTCTAGAACCTTTCTTTCAGATGCGGTTTGCCTTAATGCAGCAAAAACAGCGATAGAAGTAGGCGCTAAGGCTATTGTAGGGATGACTAGCTCTGGCTACACTGCCTTCAAAGTATCTAGCTATCGTCCACCAGCTGATATTTATATTTTCTCCGACCGTATGCACATGCTAGCTACCCTTAATTTAGTTTGGGGAGTACGCTGCTTCTATTACGATCGATTTACCACTACGGACGAAACCATTCAAGACGTAACAAGTATATTGCATCAAGCAGGTAGGGTAAAGGCAGGTGATATTATTATCAATACTGCTAGTATGCCCCTGCATCGCCGTCACCGCACAAATATGCTCAAGGTCACCATAGTAGAATAATTCGTCTTCTTTTCGTTAAGAAAGCGATAAACCTTCCACCTTTCGGGTCGTTGTTGGTATATATTCGTTTATTTTGTGGATGCTTTTCTGCAAGAGATATGCGTTTATGGGGAAATTACTTAGACTATGGCTTTAATCAACTCGTTGATCACGCTCCTTAAAAAGCGCAGATCACCAGCTCCACCTACAAGAATATTACTATTATTTTTCTTAATAGGAGGTACCATCTCAACAGCTCTTGCACAAGAGCGTGTTAGTGAAGAAGAAATTAACCTGCAAAAAGTATTTATCGATGCCAATCGGCAGCGATTGCTAGGCAATTACGACGAAGCACTTAGCCTTTATAAAGAAGTACTTCGGGCGGATAGTGAAAATCATGCTGCCCTCTACGAAACAGCCAGAATACACGAAGTTCAGGAAGAACTCGAAAAGGCAATTAGCACCGTAAATAAGGCCCTCCAAATAGCGCCAACCAACGAGTGGTACCAAAAATACGCAGCTGACCTCTATCAGAAAACGGGCCAAGATGATAAAGCAGCAGAACTCTATGAGGAGTTAGTAGATCGAGCCCCTAACAATGACTACTACTATTATAAATGGGCCTACTTTCTGGTTCGAGCTAATGAAATCGAAGAAGCACTGGAAGTGTACGAAAAGCTGGAAAAAAAGTTTGGACTCAATGAAGAACTGGCTCGTCGCAAGCACTCCTTATATCTTGGTATTGGCGATCAAAAAAACGCAGCCAACGAGCTAAAGCGTCTCATCGACGCTTTTCCGGAGATAACCGATTATCGCCATCTACTCGCCTCTTTTTATCAGCGCATGGGCGAAGACAAGCGAGCAGTGAAGGTGTATAAAGAAATTCTTACCATAGACCCCAACGATCAGAAAGCGCAAATCGGTGCTTTATCAGAACAACAAAGCGGCCAAAGTGAAGAGGTAAAGTACTTGAATGCCTTGGCTGGTGCCTTTCAGCAAGAAGACTTATCTATTGATTTAAAAATCGAAAAAATCATTCCCTTTATTAGAAAAGTGGCAGATACAGAAGATCGTGCTTTGGCAGATGTATTGCTCAATTTGACGAATATCTTAGAAAAAGTGCATCCAGACGAAGCAAAAGGATTTTCAGCAGCTGGGGACTTACTGTATTATTCTGGCCGCAGGGCAGCAGCCATCCAAAAATATACACAAACTTTAGCGTTGGACGATACTGTTTTCCCCGTCTGGGAGCAATTACTCTATGCCCTTTCAGAAGAGCGTAACTACAAGCAACTGTCAGCCCAGTCGGAAGAGGCCATGGACTTATTTCCGAACAAAGCCATCGTCTACTACTTTAATGGCATGGCTAACCATCAACTCGATAAGCTCGAAGATGCACAAGAAGTATTGGAAATGGCCTTATTGATGGCTAGTGGTAATGGGCGCTTACAATTTGATATTCAAAGACAACTGGGAGAGACCTATTTTGCCCTTGGTGAATTTAGCGAAAGCAATAACGCATTTGAAGCAGCGCTAAAGCTGAACCCCAAGGCCCCGCGTGTACTGGCTAACTACAGCTATTGTCTGGCGCAGCGCAATGCTCAGCTAGACAAAGCGCTAGCTATGGCAGAGCAAGCTAACGAACTGGCGCCTAACCGATCAGCTTTCCAGCATAGCCTTGGCTGGGTTTACTATAAGAAGAAGGAATATGAAAAAGCAGCCGAATGGCTCAAAAAGGCAGCAGAGAGCAACTTAACGAATGCCCCAGATACGTTTGAGCATTATGGAGACGTTTTATACCAATTGGGGGACGTGGAACAAGCGGTGCGCTATTGGACGCAAGCCCAAGATAATGGTAGCAAAAGTAGCCTGATAGAAAAGAAAATCGCAGATCGAAAATTTTATGAATAATCCTTCGCTTTTACCGATAATCAAAACCTTATGCCTCAGCGCTCTAATTGGCATTGGCCTATTTTTTCAGGGCTGTAAAACTTCAAAAAAAGCAACTACTGCACTTGAAAAAGAGGAATCAGCTGCTTATTTGCTAGAAAAATTGGCTGCCAATCAAGTGGATGCAGATTGGTTTAGTGCTAAAGCTAAAGTGCGATATGAAGACAGCCAGCAATCTGTCAGTGCCTCCTCCACCATCAAATTTAAGCGGGACAGCGTGCTGTGGATGAATGTCAAAAAATTTGGCTTAGAGATCGCTCGCATGCTCATCACCAAAGACTCCATATTTGTCATCAATCGCTTTGAGCGATCTTATATCGCTACCGACCTACAATGGGTGCAAAACCAATACAACCTCCCTGCTAATTTAAGTATCCTACAATCTGTCCTCTTGGGTAACCCTATCTTCTTTACTCGCGACAGTTGGACTACTGCAATCGAGAATAATGCGTATTCGATAAAAAGTAGCGACAGCAAGCATGAAAACGCTTATTGGATGGCTCCGGAGAGCTTTCTCCTTACGGAAATGGAACTACGCGATAAGTGGGAAGGCCGATCGGTCAAGCTCGGATTTGAGGGATACGAAGCGGTAGACCAAACGCAGAATTTTTCTTATATTCGTCAGCTACAGCTTAAAAGCAATACTACAGGCGATGTAAAAGTCGACCTAGAATTTTCTAAAGTAGAAATCAACGTTCCGAAGAGCATCCGATTTGAAATTCCTAAACGCTACACCCCAGCAACATACTAAAGTTAAGAATAAGACACTGCTATATTGGTGTATCCTATTGCTTATGCTACCTATTTTGGCGAAAGCCCAAGATAGAACAGACCTAGAGTCTAAACGGCTACAGCTGCTCCAAGAAATTGAGGCTACCTCTAACCAGCTTGATCAAACCCGAAAAAATAAGGCAGCAACCTTAGACCGCTATTTTGCGCTACAGCGCCAAATAAAAAAACGGCAAGAACTCATCGTTACCCTCCGGCAAGAGCTTTCTTTTGCAGATACCAGCATTTACCGCACACAAGATATTATTGCAGCACTCCAACGTGATTTGGATAATCTCAAAACCGAGTACAGTGAGATGCTCCGACTAGCCTATCGGCATCAGCGCAACAACAGCATGCTGCTCTTTTTATTTGCTGCTGATAATTTCAATGACTTTTTGAGGCGGTGGCAGTATATACGTCAGTATGGAAAGTTTAGGAATAAACAAGCAGACTTGATCCTCGAAACCAATGAGACACTCGAAAAAAAAGTAGCACAACTGGAAGCTAAAAAGCTAGAAAAGCAGGAGCTGCTAGCCAAACAAGAACAACAAAAACAACTATTGGATAAAGAGCTGAATGACAAAAACAGCTTGCTATCTACGCTGAAAACGAGTGAGTCTAAACTAGTTGCAGAGCTAGACGAACAACAGAAAGCCCACCAACGCCTCAACAGCGCCATTGAAAAAATCATCCAAAAAGAAATGGCACTCAAACGAGAAATTGCTCGAACACCGGAAGTGCTAGAAACCGCTCCTACACCAAGTACCCCTATAGTGAATAATTCCGCTTTTCAGCAAAATAAAGGAAGCCTCCCCTGGCCCGTGAAGAGTGGTGAGATTTCCAGATATTTTGGCAAACAGCCACACCCCACTATACCTACTATACAAATCACCAATAATGGAATCGATATTCGCACGAGCAAACAAGCTAAGGTATATGCCGTGCATAGCGGCAAAGTAGTGGGTACGCAATTTATTCCTGGCTATCAAAATATGATTATCATTCAACACGGGACGTACTATACGGTCTATTCCAACTTGGAGAAAATTTTTGTGAAAAGAGGCGATCAGGTAGATAGGCAGCACTTGCTAGGTAGGGTGAGCACAGCTAAACCAGAAGTCCACTTTGAAGTGTGGCGCGAAAAACAGCGCCTCAACCCCACAAAGTGGGTAGCAAAGCGTTAATACACGAAACTCTTTTGCAGATGAACAGGTTAAAAAGAGCGGAAACTAACAAATGAACGTATGGCAAACGATTGGAATTTAGGGGAAAAAGGTAAAAAAGGCCTTAAGCAGGAGGCAGAGTATAGCGTGTTGGTGGGCCTAGTGCATCGCCATCAGTCAGAGGAGCAAATCCAGGAATACCTAGATGAGCTAGAATTTTTGGCGCTAACCGCAGGAGCTATCGTAAAAAAGCGCTACATCCAAAAGCTAAGCCACCCAGACCCGCGTACCTTTATCGGAAGTGGAAAGCTGGAAGAAATCAAGCAATATATAGAGGGGGATGAATCGATCAGCATGGTCATGTTTGATGATGATCTTACGGGAAAACAAGTAGGTATTCTGGAGGAAACCCTAAAGGTAAAAATCATTGATCGCAGCTCTTTGATCCTAGATATTTTTGCGAGCCGAGCTCAAACAGCCCAGGCCAAAACCCAGGTCGAGTTGGCACAAATGCAGTACTTACTGCCTCGCTTGCGAGGTCTGTGGACGCACTTGGAGCGGCAGCGAGGAGGTATCGGAATGCGTGGTCCTGGTGAAAAGGAAATCGAGACGGATCGCCGGATTGTGCGCGACAAGATTTCGTTGCTAAAGCAAAAATTGGTGAAAATTGACCGGCAAAATCAAACGCGGCGCAAGCAACGGGGTGAGCTCGTTCGGGTAGCGCTGGTGGGGTACACCAATGTGGGCAAATCGACGCTCATGAATCTACTGAGCAAATCGGAAGTATTTGCCGAAAATAAGTTATTTGCAACATTAGATACCACTGTGCGTAAAGTAGTATTTGATGGCATGCCCTTTCTGCTTTCTGATACGGTTGGGTTTATCCGGAAACTCCCGCACCATTTAGTCGAAAGCTTTAAGTCTACTCTTGATGAGGCCAGAGAAAGCGATCTGCTTTTGCATGTAGTAGATATTGCACACCCGCAGCACGAAGAGCACATCAAGACAGTAAATCAGACCCTCAAAGATTTGGGCGCAGAAGATAAGCCTACCTTGATGGTATTCAATAAGATTGATTTGTATCGCAAACGCTACTATGACCAGCTGGTAGACAACGAGGTCAAACAAGAAATTGAGCAAAGCCTGCGAGATAGCCTACGGCACCAGTTCGATCAGGAAAATATTCTGCTCTCCGCCCTCAGCAAGGAAAATATTCCAGAATTGCGACAACGTTTGGCAGAAATGGTGAGTGACATTTATAAAATTAGATACCCGTACCGCGTTAAGTATTGGTAATCAAACCTAAAAATACCCATTATTACTATATGAATAGTATCCTTTCAAAATATGCTCACCTATTAGTTCATTATAGCTTAGAACTGAAAGCCGGTGAGCGACTATATGTAAGAAGCACAACTTTGGCAGAACCGCTCGTACGTGAAGTCTATCGTACCGCCCTGGAAGCAGGTGCAGCAGTGGTAGTAGATCTTGATTTTAGAGAGCAAAATAGACTTTC
>JBCCRH010000269.1:0-8516 GCA_039208045.1 Bacteroidota bacterium | reverse complement strand
TCTACAACCCAAGATTTGTGAATTCTGACTTGCCCTTTTTCTGTCTTGCTGCGTTGAAAAGCCTCGCCGTAACTATGGTTATGTCTACGTTTTTCGCCTTGCAAGCCAAAAAAATGCCGTCGCCATATTTTCACAAATCTTGCATTGTAGAACTATAACAAAAATAGTTTGTGGCAGTTGCACAAGGGCTTATCCCGATCACCAAAGCAAATCGCGATATTAGCAAATTTTACATTAACATTAAATGATTTTTGTAGGCTGGAGCACAAAACTAAGCGGTTACAAGAATTTGTACAAGCTTTTCGCTAAAATTTGACGCTCACACTACATCTGATTCAATATGGAAAGGCATGAAAGAGATACACTTGGGAGCGTCGGCAATCGTTGAGCAGCTCAGTTAAGCAAATGGCTCCACTGATCGGTCTGCTTCAAATAGCGCTGCTCGATATCCTGAATGACATTTTGTTTTTCTTCTCTCCAATCGAAAGACTGATCGATGTAGAAACTTATATCTCTAAAGAAGTTGAAGAGTAAGATAATTTCCTTTTTGGGAATTGCAATTTTGATTCTTTTTTTATCATTTACGATGTAGAGTTGAGGGTCTTCATAAAGGGCACCGGAATGGCAAAGGGAAGTAACATCCCTAATGAGGTCGTGATATTCATCAAAACTACTGGCAATTTCAGCCTCTCCATTTTTTAAGCTAAAAGCTTCATTCTTAAGTGTGCATGTCCATTGCTTGTACCTTAGAAAAGCATAATAGTTCATCTGTTTATAATTAGTCTAAATAATAATAACTTTGTAAAGCTAAGTTGTAAAATTAATTTACACAAGCCTTTGACTAAAATTTGACGGGGAATCGGGACGCGGCCCACGATAGGAATCGGGACGCGGCCCTGATGGAAGCGGTATGAGGTGCTGCAAGAAGCATGTGCAACTACCTACTTGAGTGGGGCTGAGCGTAGTGAGCGAAGACCCGCTCAAGTAGAGTAGTTGCTGCTTTCTTGCAGTGCCGAATAAGAGTGGACAGCAGGTTAAGCCGCCCTAATTGGGAAGTAAGAGTATGCTCACAGTTACACCATTTCTTCGTAAACGAGTAGTTTTGTAAGAAATTAACTCTTTGCTATGACTCGTTTACTTTGTTGTTTTTGCTGCCTGTTGGGAGGCGTTTTGCTAGAGGCTCAGACGCCTGCTACGCTGGATCACATTCGAATTGCTCGCGACTCTTTTGGGGTGCCGCACATCTATGCGCCGACGGATCGGGAGGTGGCCTATGGCTTGGCATGGGTGCAATGTGAGGATGACTTTAAGACGGTACAAGAGCAGTTGATGGCGATTAAGGGGTACTTGGGGGAGCACTGGGGAAAGCGGGGCGTGCTGGTAGATTTTGGGATTAAATTTATGGGCCTAAGGGAAGAAGTGGAGTCGCGTTACGACAGTGAAGTAAGTGCAGCATTTAAGACCTATTTACAGCGCTTTGCAGATGGGATTAACAACTACGCGGCATTGCATGAGGAGGAAGTGCTGCTGAAAAAAGTGTTTCCTATTCATCCTAAAGATTTATTGGTGGGCTATCTGCTAGGCTTGGCAGAATTGACGGGCGCGCGGAAGCATTTGGAGTCGATTATCAATGAGTCGGTGCTGCCGTATGAAGCGACGCAAACACCTAAAGGGTCTAATGCTTTTGCTTTTTCGAAGCGGATTACGAAGGATGACAAGACGTATTTGGCGATCAATTCGCATCAGCCCTTGGAGGGGTGGTATTCGTGGTACGAAGCGCATCTGATGAGTGATGAGGGCATGAATATCTTGGGTGGAACCTTTCCGCTTGGGGTGAGTATTTTGCATGGCACAAATGCGCATTTGGGCTGGGCACATACGGTGAATCACCCGGATTTGACGGATGTTTATCAGCTGGAAATGCACCCAGATAAGAAGGGCTATTATCGCTTTGATGGAGAGTGGCGGCAGCTGGAAGAGCGGAAATATCGGGCGAAGGTGAAAGTGTTAGGTTTTATCAAGCTTCCTATTAAGCGCACCATTTACAAGAGTGTATACGGCCCTACGTTTAAAACAAAGAAGGGCTATTTTGCCATCAGAGCGGTGGCGAGCTTGGGCATAAAAGCAGCGGAGCAGTGGTATCGTATGACTAAGGCGACGCATTTTGAGGAGTGGTATGAGTGCTTAAAGATGCAGGGGCACCCTGGCATGAACATTGTGTATGCGGATAAAGAAGACCATATTTTTTACCTCAGCAATGGCCGCTTTCCGGTGCGCGACCCGCAGTTTGACTGGCAGCAAACCCTCCCGGGAAATACCTCGGCGAGCCTTTGGGAGGAGTACTATCCGCTGGATAGCGTACTGCAAGTGCTTGACCCTAGCTGTGGATATGTGTTTAATACGAATAATTCTCCTTTTGTCGCTACGGCGGAAGGGGAGAATGTGCTGCCCAGTCAGATTCCTTCTACCATGGGCTATAAGCCAAAGGCTTTAGACAATAACCGAAGCATCCGCTTTAAAGAACTCATGCAGGAGCACGCTCCAATGTACGATTATGAGACATTTAAAGCGATTAAGTTTGATATTCAGTATCCTCAGCGTTTGGTTCATCATCAGATTACCAACTTAGAGTTACTGATGGAGCTAGATGCCAGCGCTCACCCTGACCTTGCTGATGCGATTGCCTTGCTTCAGGGGTGGGATCGCCGGGCCGATTTGGATAGTGAGGCAATGCCTTTGTTTGCTCTGACTGTGATGCAGCTCAATGAAAAACTGGTGCAGGAGTACCGCTTAAAGGATGGGGGGAGCATGACAGAGGCGGATGCGGTGTTTGCCCTTGGCAAAGCAAAGAAGCTATTGCTAGAGGAGTTTGGCCGCTTGGCCATTCCGCTGCGGGAGTACCAGATGCTGAGCAGGGGGGAGGTGCGGCTGCCAATTGCGGGCGGGCCTGATTTGCTGCGGGCGGTGTATTGTATTTTGGAAGAAGAGGAGGGCTATTGCAAAAATATCGCAGGTGATTCCTATTTGCAGTTGGTGCGCTATGGCGCAAATGGCGTGGAGATTGAGAGTGTGCATAGCTATGGGGCGTCTGCCAAGCCTGGGGATGCGCACTATACGGATCAGATGGAGTTGTTTGTGCAGGATGGTTTGAAGCGGATGACGCTGGATCGGGAGGAGGTATTTGAGCGGGCGGTGCGGGTGTATTCGCCGGGGGGGGAGTGATTGGTTTCGGGGTGTGGGGGTTGTGGAGTTTAGGGGTTTGAGGGTAGCCTTGCTACTCCTAAACCCCTAAACTCTCAAACCCCTAAACTCTCAAACCCCTAAACTCTCAAACTCCCAAACCCTTCTCCGTCCCAGCTTGCCCCTACCTGACCACTGCGAATTTCTTCACTTGGCGGCCATTTTCGGTAATGATGTGTAGGAAATAGATGCCGGCGTCTAGTCCTTGGTTGCGTAAGGATAGGTTTTGCTGGCCATCAGCTACACGGATTTCTTGGCGCTGTAGTAGTTTGCCGGTTAAGTCAGTGACTATTAGTTGGATGTCGTTGATTCCAATGGTGTTGAACTGAACGTTGAGTAGTCCTCTAGTAGGGTTGGGGTAAATACTTATGGCGCTCAGTTCTTGTTTTAGCTCTGCGGGAGTACTCGATTTCTGATTAGTGGCAGAGAAGCTTAAGCTAGCATTATCGGTACAGCCTGTGATGGAGATATCATCGAGGTAGATATAATCGGAGTTATTAGAGCCATTGTTCTGGAAGCGAATTCTGGTGTTTGCGGAAAATGGCCCTGGTATGGTTACGGAGACAAATTCGCGTAGGTTATTGGCGAAATCTACTCCGGCTACCCACTCTTGGATACTGATGAAGGAAAAGCTATTATTATTAGATAGTTGTAAGAAGAAGCTTTCACCATTTTCCATGCTTCTTGGGAAATACGTGAACTCCACTACTAGCTCATCGTAATTGATGAGATCGAGCTGGTCAGATGTCAATCTGGAGCTGTTGGAATCATCTCTTAGGCGGATACAGTAGGAGCCGCTATTGGCATAGGGGGCATCGCCGATACTGCGACGGCAATCAGAACCTCCATCATTCCAGCTGCCTAAGCCATTTTCGAAAGTTGCCTGATCAACGATGGTTGGGTTATCGCAAGCTGTGGCGTCGCAGGGTGGGCAAGAGCCTCCACAATCGATGCCAATTTCGTCGCCATTTTGGATGCCGTCGCTACAAGTAGGGCAAGCAGGACAGTCCGAGCCTCCGCAGTCGACGCCTTCTTCATCGCCGTTTTGCATACCGTCGTCACAAGTAGGACAGGCGGGGCAATCTGAGCCACCGCAGTCGACACCTTCTTCGTCACCATTTTGGATGCCATCATCGCAAGTGACTATCTCACATGGTGGGCAGTCGGAGCCACCACAATCGACGCCTTCTTCGTCGCCATTTTGGATACCATCATCACAAGTCACTACCTCACATGGTGGGCAATCGGAGCCTCCACAATCGACGCCTTCTTCATCGCCATTTTGGATGCCATCATCGCAAGTGGCTACCTCACATGGTGGGCAATCGGAGCCACCGCAATCGATGCCTTCTTCGTCGCCATTTTGGATACCATCATCGCAAGTCACGACCTCACAAGGTGGACAATTGGAGCCACCGCAATCGACGCCTTCTTCATCCCCATTTTGGATACCATCAGTACAAGTAGGTTCGTTGCCATCATCTCCCACACAGAAATTAGCGACTACTGAATCGCCAAAGTTACTTCCACTAGCAATTTCTACTCCAGCGTCATTAGTAAATATAAAGGAACCTCTTCCAAAGCGGCAGCAAATACCATTACCACTGGAATCGTTAAAGCTGAAGGTATAGCAGCCTTCTTCGAGGCATATAGTTTCTACTAAAGTTTCTGATTCCAAATCAGAGTCATACGAGTCACTATTAGCTACTATGTTTCCTGCATTGTCGATAATAGTCCAAGAAGTTTGCGATGGGGCGAAATCAAAATTGATAGTTAAGTTATGCGTTACGCAGGCTGCTTCGCAAGGCGGACAGGTAGCGCCACCACAATCGACGCCTTCTTCATCGCCATTTTGGATGCCGTCGTCGCAGGTAAAACAAGGTGGGCAATTAGGGCCACCACAGTCGATGCCCTCTTCGTCCCCATTCTGGATGCCGTCATTGCAAGTGGGAGCCTGGGTGTCTTCTACACAAAAAGGCGTAGTTTCTACAGAAGTAAACTGCCCCCCTGAGGCCAGTACTGATCCACCATTGTTATTTGTCAGAATATAGAATCCATTGCCTTGGGTACAACAGATACCATCTCCATAGGAATCATTCATGACAAATGTATAGCAACCATCTGGGATACAAATAGATTCTGTAATGGTATTATTCGTACTATTATACGGTCCACCAGCTGCCCACGTATTATTATCGGCATCTACTATTTGCCAAGTAGTCTCAGTAGGGTATTGATCTAGTCCAATAGTGAGTGTCAGGTTGTTGCTACAAGGGCAGGTGGGACAGTCAGGCCCTCCGCAATCTATTCCTAGTTCGTCCCCATTCTGAATGCCATCATCACAGGTTGGGCATGCTGGGCAGTCAGGCCCTCCACAATCTATTCCTGTTTCATCCCCATTTTGGATACCATCTTCGCAAGAAGGAGGGCCACAAGCAACCGTGCAGTTTGCATTAGCAACAATATTTCGTATAACGTTCCCGGGCTGAGGGCCAAAGCCTTCATTAAAATTGATCCCCACATTAAAGTGGCAATAGCTCATAATAGTACCGCCCTGTGGAGGATTACCAGGTAGTGGACATGATCCTTCAGTTGATCCAGAGCAACCATCAATAGCAGTACCATTACCATTCCATACACAAGCATGCGTATGGCGAGAACCAAAGGTATGTCCGAATTCATGGGTGACAACCATCACTGTCCAGGAGTAATTTGGATAAATGTTAAATCCTGTGTTGATACTAGAGAAGCTCATACTAGCAGTACGATTAGTATTGCAAATGCCATTAAAACCGGCAGCGATACCACCACTAGCTTTATAAGAAATGAGCTGGGCAAGATCACCATTCCAATTGGTGCGAAAATTCTGGAAGGCACTCAGCATACCACCAGAAGAACTGGAGTTATAGGGGCTGGGGGTAGTCCACACAAAGATTTCAGAAATGACGGTATTGATTTGCTCATTACCATAGATAGCTGCCACTTGGTTATGCATACCAACTGTAAAATTAGTGGCGCCCGCAGTTCCGCCTTTATCGTTGGTAATGTCGTTATCTACCTCATAGTAGAGCCGAATACAATCACCGGTTGCTCTGCTATTGGAAGGACGGAATTCTAGTTGTTCACGAGTGTAACTAATACCATCATCTGGGGTGGCGCAATCGAGGTCGAATTTCTGCATGATGTCCGAATCCTCGTATAAGATATACTCTGCCTGTGTGGCATTACCGGCTTGGAGTGGCCCCAAAACCAAATTGCCTTTATTATGGGCACTAAATAATCCCATAATCTCTGTATCATTGATACTAAAGGCAGCAATAGATGTCTTATCATTCTTAATAATCCCTTGGTAATGCACCCCCAGGTCTAGCTCAACGGCTTTGTTAGTGGCACTTTCAACGAGCTGGAAATCAGGAGCAAGTAAGTTTACTTTCACCAGCTCAATAGCAAGGATATCTTCTTCCCAGGGTAGTACCAATGTAAACTGCTCTGGTTGTTGAACCCTAAGTTGGTCGAGGGTAGTTGGATCAATTGCCAGGAACTGATGAGTACTATTTTTGAATGCTTCAATACTTTTGGCAGGTGCAGTACGAAAGAGCGTCGTTGGTGAAAAAGAAGCTTGTGCAGCTTTTTTTTCAGTTACTAGTTGTAGTGGGCTAATTGCTTGTTGAGCGTTACTGGTTCGAACAAGAAAAAAGCATAAGATTAGAGATAGGTAGTTGATAAATTTCATTAGTCAGAGTAGAGTTTATGTTGTAAAAAAAGTAATTAACCAGCATTAGCTAGTTAGTGCTGTTTCTTGGAAAGCTTTATAACAATAGAATAATTAAGCTGCTCAATAAGGTGTAAAATTAGGCAGGCAAGAGAATAAAATGAAGTCTAGAGCAAATAAAAATGCAGTGTGGCCTACAATTTTAACACAAGGGATACGTGGGAGGGGTGATTGGTTTGGGGGTTGTGGAGTTGAGGGGTTGAGGGGTTGGAGGGTTTGGGAGTTTTGGGTGACGAGTGACGGATGACGAATTTTAGGTGGCACCACTCGTAATCCAAAACCCAAAATTCGTCACCCAAAACCTCTCAACTCTCAAACCCCTCAACTCTCAAACTCCTCAACTCCCCAACCCCTCAACTCCCAAACTCCTCAACTCCCAAACCCCTAAACTCTTTTCTCACCCTAGGACGTTAGCATTCTTCACAAAAGGCTGGTTGTACAAACGCTCGCCGGTGGCCTGGAAAAGCGCATTGGCGATGGCACCCCCGGCTGGAGGCAGCGTAGGCTCTCCCAAGCCAGTTGGTGCATTTAAGCTTTCTACAAAGTGTACTTCTACAGTTGGGGCTTCACCTATGCGGATGAGGCGGTATTGATCGAAGTTTTGATAGCTGGGCTTGCCATTTTCGAAAGCAAAATCGCCGTACATGGCGTGGCCGATACCATCAATTACACCCCCTTCTGCCTGGTTTTTGGCGGCGATGGGGTTGACAACGATTCCACAGTCAATGGCGGCAATGACTTTCTGGACTTTTGGACGGCCATTATTGATAACTACCTCTGCGACTTCCGCCACATACGTATTGTGAGAATAATAGGCACTAAATCCTTGATGGACGTTGCTAGGGGCCTTTCCCCAGTTAGATTTCTCGGCAGCGAGTTTGATCACGCCTACAAACTTATCGATGTCGTAGTCGAGCTCGCCCGTTGGATTTTGTTTTGCTTCTTCGAAGAGTTCCAAGCGAAAATCAACGGGGTCTTTTTCCAGTTTTAGGGCTACTTCATCTAAGAAAGCTTGTTCGGCGAACGCCAAAAAGTTGGTGATAGGAGCGCGCCAGGCACCGGTGGTAATATTGCTTTCCAGGTTGTGCGATTCTACTAAGTAATTGGCCATGGCTGTTGCTGGAAAGTTATTTTCTCTAGTCGCATTGCGCATGTTAACACCTGCTCCCACGAGGTGGTAGGCTGTCATTTTGCCGTCTTTTAGTGCTGCTTTGAACTTATACTTTGAGCCGGGGCGATAAGTACCTGCCGTCATGTCGTCTTCACGAGAAAAAACCACTTGCACCGGTAGGTTAGAAAGGCTAGAAATTTCGGCAGCTTCCAGCGCAAAATCTCCATACAGACGACGCCCGAAGCCACCACCCATACGGGTCATGCCTACGCTGATGCTTTCTTCCGTGCGTTCGAGCAGCTCTGCTACGCGCGACCGCGTCCATGCTGGCGTCTGGATGGGGCCATATAGCTCTACGGCATCTGCTGTGACATGCGCGAAGAAATTCATGGG
>JBCCRH010000268.1:0-8568 GCA_039208045.1 Bacteroidota bacterium | reverse complement strand
TGGCATAAGGCCGTAGGGACTATTTCGTCGATTACTGTCACAGTGGCGGTACAACTGCCTGTATTTCCTGAATGATCTATTGCATTTAGGGTAACCGAAACTTCCCCCGCATCGGTACAAGAAAAGAGCATTTGAGATAAGTTATAGGAGGTGATTCCGCAATTGTCAAAAGAACCATCATTAATCTCTGATGCTTCAATAGAACCTTCACCAGTAGCGGATAAGATCACTGTTGCATCTTTACAGATGGCTGTTGGTGATATATTGTCCTGTACCGTTACTCTTGCCGAGCACGATCTGGACATCCCATTGCCATCTATTACCTCAAGTCTAACGGTTTGATCATTACCAGTATCATCACAACTGAAACCATTTCGATTTAAAAACATGATGGGGTTTCCACAGTTAGCTGAGCTGCCATTATCAATGTCGGCAACAGCAATGCTTGCTTCGCCACTTTCGTCTAACTCAACGGTGTGATTTTTGCAGGAAGCAGTGGGAGGGATATTGTTACTTAGGATCACCGAACCTGCACAAGTGCTGGCGTTACCATTAACGTCCGTCACCGTTAGGGTAACCGTATTAAATCCTGTATTTCCACAGTTGAAGGTGGTTTTACTCAGGCTGTAGCTGGCTATGCCACAGGCATCGTTGGAGCCATTATCGACCTGCTGTGCAGTGATTGAAGCTGAACCCGCTGCATCCAATTGGATATTTAGAGTATTACACAACGCAAATGGAGCCATTTCATCTAATACCGTTACAGTACTTGTGCAACTACTCGAATTTCCGGATTGATCTACTGCATTTAGGGTAACCGAAACTTCTCCTACATCCGAACAAGAAAACGACATACGGGATAAGGTAAGGCCAGTACTGCTACAATTATCAGAAGACCCATTATCTATATCCGATATTGAAATCATACCACTACCCGTACCATTCAAAACCACTGTTGCATCCTTACAACGGGCTGTCGGTGCTTCATCGTCCACAATGGTGACGGTTGAATTACAAGTACCCAGATTGTTAGAGGCATCAGTAAGCATAACAGGAACTACAACTGTACCAACATCACCACAATCAAGGAGATCATATTGCTCGTCAATACTAATGTTTATCGGGAAACATCTTTCTGAAAAATCCGTGATTAATTCATCGACAAAGAGTCGAACTTCTCCATTTTCATCAAGTTGGCGCGTTATATTTTGACAGTCAATAGTAGGAGCAACATTATCTTCAATGGATGCAGCGACGGAACAAGTGGCTGTATTACCCGACTGATCTGTAACGGTCTGTATTAAGGTGAAGGTACCTACATCATCACAGCCAAAGGTGGTTTGATTGAGAGAGATAGAGGCGATGCTGCAATTGTCGGTAGAGTTGTTTTCTATAGCATTATCAGAAATAGTAGTACTTCCATCGGCGTCCAACTCAATCGTAAAACTGCTGATACAACTGGCCGTTGGAGCGGTATTATCTTCTACAGTAACTGTTGCAGTACACGTACTCGAACCATTACTATCCGTAGCTGTGAGGGTGACTATATTATCACCAAGATTAGTGCAATCAAAATCAGTTTGACTGAGACTTAAGTTGGACGTTTCACTGCAGCTTGTACCAGAGCCATTGTCTATTTGGTTGGGTGTAATGCTCACATTACCACTGCCATCCAGCTGAATCGAGATATTCTGGCAAACAGCCATGTCCATGCCACCCTCAACTACCGTTACTACCGCTCCGCAACTACCACCATTTCCTTCTTCGTCTGTAATAAGCAGACTTACCACATTTTCACCAAGATCATCGCAGGTAAAGGTCGATATATCCAATTGCATGCTGGCAATACTACATTCAGCAGTAGAGCCATTATCAATAGCAGCAGCAGTGATAGTAGCTGTACCGCTATTGTTTAGTGTAACCTGGATATCCTGACATTGTGCATCTGGTGCTTCACAACAATTTGCAGTAGTTTGTTCTGGAGATTCAACCGTTACATTGGAAAGGCAAGTGGCACCAATATTAGCGCCTATTACAGACAGCGTAACCGTATTTTCACCTATATCGTCACAGGTAAATTCTGTTTTATCTAAAAATGAAAAGGGAGGGGAAAAACATAGAGATGTGCTCCCATCATCTATTTGAGATCCATCAATAGTAGCTGTTCCGTTTGAGCCTAATGTAACCGTTATGTCTTTACATTTAGCCACTGGAGGCACCGAACTGTATACATTCAGATTAGTAGTACAAGTGCTAGACGTACCATCTGGCAAAGATGCTACCAAACTTAGGTTGAAGAGTCCTGGGCCATTGTCACTACAATCTAAAAGTCTAGCCTTTGCTGAGCCTCCAAGACTCAAGGACATTAGACCTTCGCAACTGGAGAAAGAACCATTATCCACATCTTCAGGCAGCAGTTCTACGGTTCCATCTTCTTCCAGATATGCGGTTACGGAACTTTTGCAAACCGCAGATACACTGGGGCTATAGCTGCTGCCAGCAAACTTATACTCAATGTACCCATCTTGAGGGTTATTATTATACTCCTCTACCACAATATCGTCATAGTTTAATACGTAGTCGAGGTTAATATAGCTACCGCCACCGCCGCCGCCGCCAGTAGAGCCACCTGATCCACCACCAGAGTAGCCACCACCGCCACCGCCTGCATCTTTAGCCAGTCCGCCACCACCAAAACCGAATCCACCACGCCGCCCAACAGAACAATCGGCATTTGATGTGCTACCACCTGCTCCGCCAGTATTGCCACCTGCTTTTCCATCACCATACCTATTGCCTACGCAGCCTGAAGTGGTACCATTTGTTAAATAACCGCCGCCACCGCCTGCGAATCGGATTTCTAAACTGCCACTATATTCACCACCTTGACCATCTATTCCTCCTTGACCTTCATCCGAATCGCCTTTCCCATCGGTTCCACTGGTACCTGTATTTGCATTTCGTCCGCTAGAGCTGTCTACACAGCCACCAGAAAACATACCTTGATAAGCTCCACCACCACCACCAGCAACCAGCAGCACAATCCATTCTTCACAACCATAGGGTTTGTAGATAACGGCACTACCACCGCCACCGCCTGCACTACCTGCACCTGTACAGGCCACTTCCGTACCGGTATGGTTTTTACCTGCTTGCCCAACGATCATACGGATAAGCCCGCCAGGCGTTAGTTCACCTTCGCCACAACCGATGTGGAAGGACGCTTCCACTAAAGTACCTGAGCCTCCTTTTGAGCGACATTCGCCACAAATATCAGCTTTCATACGCGCAGACCCACCATCACCTCCATTGGCAGTGAAAACAACAAAGTCTCTCTCTCCTGAAAAAGGAATGTAAAATTCCTCATAAGAACCTGTATAGTCTAGTGTTTTTCTACCAGTATCATTTACATCAAAGGGGGTAATGCCACTATAATCCGTTTGTATCGTGACCAAGCTACGGCAAGCATCAGTATTGCCGTCATCATCCGTCACGGTAAGGGTTACGGTATTTGAACCATAATCGAGCGTACTACAGTCGGTTTTGTCAATGCTCCTATCTACAATCGTTCCATCACCCAGATCATAGCTGCCATTATCAATTTGAGCTGCCGTGAGACTGATTTCTGTTTCATCAGGAGCGATAGTTATCCTGTAGTCGACATTACATACAGCAACTGGTTTACCAAATTCCAGGATCTGATACTCGGCATAACTATTGTCTGCATCTACTTTAGACCTTCCACCCGCTTTTCTACTGGATTCAATAGTGGTATTGCTAACAAAACTTTCGCCGCCACCAGAACCATCTTCGAAATAACTGCCCCCAGCACCATATCCAAAGCAGTAAGAAGTATTACCGTCAATGGTCGCCCCCCCTGTAGTTCCTACTCTTTCCGAATAGCCAATCTCATAGATGGCGCCATCGGCGGCTAATTCGGATTGAGCAGATAAAGGATTGCTTGAAAAAGTAAGAATGGAAAGTGTAAATACTAATGCAATTTGCTTTATGCTAAGCTTCAAAAAAAACGTCATGTCTGTTCAGTTTTTGTTATCAATCATTCGTGCCGACAAGATGAGGCAATGTGATTGTTACAAACTGGACAATTCTTGTAACGATTTTACCAATCGCTTATAGGTGCTTGATTATGAGGACTTAATAATAGCTGGTAGGCGTGCGCCCGAAGTGCCGATGGAAGATTTTGGTAAAATAGCTCTGAGAGTTGAAGCCACAGGCATAGCCCACTTCGGCTACGGTAGGGTAGGCTTTTTGTTCGAGTAGGTGGCGAGCCTTTTGCAATTTGATCTCATGGATGTACTTTCCAATGGTTAGGCCAGTAATCAGTTTTACCTTACGGGAAAGTTGCCGTGGACTGAGCGCCATTTTTTCGGCGAGCAAGTTCATCGTAAGTTCGATCTGTTTATCAATAGCATGGAGTGCATGTTCTTCTAGTTCTTTTAGCCAAAGCTGATCGGCTGATGCCGTAGGTTCAAATTCGGGATTTACTTCCAGAAATTCTTTTTGAGCAACTAGTCGTTTTTGATAATTATCATAAATATTTTTTAGGCGAACCTTCAGTTCGATAGGAGAGAAGGGCTTGGTTAAATAATCGTCAACGCCCATCCGTAATGCTTTTAACTTACTTCGTTCTTGTAAGCGAGCAGTCAGCATCACCATCGGTAGCTGCTGCCATTGCTCATTTTCTTTGATTGCTTTTATTAGGCCATAGCCATCCAGGCGCGGCATATTGATGTCTGAGAGGATAAGGTCAACGGGTAGTTTCTTTCCTTTCTGTCGTTGCAGAAATTCCAGGGCGTATTGCCCATCGTCAAAGCATTGTACCTGATAATCCTCTTGCAAGAGCAATTCCAAGAAGGATTGTACTTCGGGGTTGTCTTCGACGATCATTAGTTTGGGGGTTGGGGAGTTTTGGGGTTTGGGGGTTGGGAGTGATGGGGGAGTGGGGAGGACGGAGGATGGGGGAAGGGTTTGGGGGGTTGGGGGTTTGGATGACGGGTGACGGGTGACGATTGACCGGCTTGAGGGGAGTGTATGGACTGCTGAGTTGTTTTTGGAAATAGTTTGCGAGGTTTTTGACAATTGTCCTTCTTTCATGGGGAGGCTTAGGCGGAAGGTGCTGCTTTGTCCATAGTTGCTACTAGCTGTAAGTTGGCCACCCATAAGTTGGGCAAAATCTTGGCATATAGAGAGGCCGAGGCCGCTGCCGCTGGTTTGTACTAGTTTGTCACTTTTACTTTGGAAAAAGCGTTCAAAGACATGCGGCAGGTCCTCGGGGGGGATGCCTCGGCCGGTGTCTTGAACTTCGAATAGGATTTGGTTGTGCTCCTGAAAAACGCGAAGCTGGATGCTATCGCCTGGGGCGGTAAATTTTAGGGCATTGCTGAGAAGGTTGTTGATGATCTTCTCTAGTCGTTTAGGATCGATTACTAGCTGAAAACCTACTGGGATTGCTGGGGCAAACTCGAATTGTAGTTTTTTGCGTTGCGCGGCCAAGGTGTAGCTATCAAAAATGGTTTGAAGGAATTCAAGGAGGGATACTGATTCTTCGTGGAGCTGTACCGTTTTGGATTCTAGCCGGGCTAAATCTAGGAACTCATCCACAAGGCGAAGTAGTTTTTTGCTATTCTGGCCTATAGTCAAAATGGCTTTGTGGAAAACACTTTTTTGCTTGACATACTCCTCTTCGGCTAGCAATTCAGCAGGGCCAGCTATCAGGGTGATGGGCGTGCGTAGATCATGTGAGATATTGGCAAAGAAGCGAGACTTCATTTTATCTAATTGCTGAAGCTCTTCGGCTTGTTGCTGGATCAGCTCTTTATCTTGACGAATAACTTCGGTTCGCTTTTCTACTTCATGTTCCAGTCGATATTTTTCAGAGCGGAGGCGGCGGATCCAAAGGAAGGCGAAAATCAAAAAGGGCATTGCGCAAAGCAGATAGAACCACCACTGCTTGTAGAAAAACTCCTTGGCGTAGATTGGAATTTGGATCGTATTAGCCGTCCAATTACCATTTTGGTCAATCCCTTTGATTAATAGGTTGTATTTTCCTGCTGGTAGACTCGTTAATCGGATCGCATGGTCAAGGCCCAAATAGGTCCAATCATTTTGGCGCCCTTCCAAGCGATAAGCGTAGCGGTTTTTTGCATTTTGCCCATAGTTGGACATCCCTACATTGATACTCAAATAGCGTTTGTCAGCCGATAAAATAAAGGGTTTTTTTCTATTGATATAGTTTCTAAGTTGAACTTTACTTTGGGCTTGATGATCGAAATAGCTAAGACTCGTGACAAATATTTTGGTTGAATTGGTAGCTTGTAATTCCTTTTTGAATGTTTCAGGCTGAATAATATTCAAGCCTTTCAAAGCCCCGAACCATAAACGACCATCATCACTTTTGAAGTGTGAATAGCGATTGAATTCATGATGCGTCAAGCCCTCCTTTTCATCCAGAACTGTTACGATGCTTCCATCGGGCTTCAATAAGTTGAGTCCGTTATAGGTAGCTGCCCAAATATCGCCATCATTATCTTGGAGGAGACCAACCACTACATTATTACTCAAGCCCCCCACTTCATTGACAACCAATTCTACTTTTTCAGTTTTAGGATTAAAGATATGGATACCTCTACTGGTGGTGCCTAACCATAATTTTCCCTGATCATCTTCGATTATTGAGAGAATTCGATGATCTTCAAAGTCAGGAGCAGAACCATACAGTTTGGATACTCCAGTGCTGAGGTTTACTTTATACAAGCCAGCATTGGAGGCTACCCAAAGAATATTACTAGGAGTACAGTGCAGGGAGTGGACTCTATTTTGAAAATGAATGCCAGGGCCTGGGAGTGGAATTTGTTGTTGCTTTTCTAGATCATATAGGATGAGTTTTTTTGTATGTTCTTCGATAATTACCAGCGTTGATTCGGAGAGAAAAATAGAAGTACCAAGTGGGAAATCAAAAGCATAATTGATACAATCACGTTGCTTATTGCGCACAAAGGGCGTAAGGTATTGCTCTGATTTAACCCATGCTGTCCCATCGGGGCTACACAAGAGCTCTTTCCTTCCATAAGAGGCGTATGATTTGGTAAAACAATCTTCCTTTGGAATCATGGAAAGTTGGTCGTTATCAAGAACATATAGTCGGTTGCTTGATCGAATGATCATTGCCCCTGACTTATGTTGTACGATGTGTCGAAGTCCCCCTATATCCTTAAAGGTTTCGATCCCATTTGTGGACTTTGCTTGTATAAAAAAGGCCCCCTTAGAAGTACCAACATAGGCTGATTTCTTGAAATTTTTGCCTTGTACTGACCGCACTTTAGATAAGCCCTCAAACATCGGAGTGTAGTCAAACAATCGATTCTGTTTATCTAGTAGATAAGCTTTAAATATACCGCGTGTCTGCTCCGAATATTCCGCCATAAATAGCAAATTGCCTTGTTGATCTTTCCATAATTTTTTTGCATCAACACCTGTTGGAATATCTATGATCGGCTGAGCACCATCCTCCAATTTTCGGTTGTTGATTTGTAAAAAGGGGATACTCGAAACGGGGTGCGCAATGTACACCATACTATCCTTAGAGATGATAGTAGTGTAAGCAATGAGGTTAGCTAGTTTTGCTACTCCGGCAGTAGTAGATTTAAAAAGTTCGGCTCTTTCAAATTTAAAAGCGGTCTGGATACGAGTATGATAGCCTATTAGCGGGAGCTTATTTTCCATGATCCAAAACGTACTATCAGCATACTCAAAATTGACCTCACCTTGTGTGTCACTTTGAAGCTCAGGTGGCACAGAATTGGGGAACGAGTAACGTAGTTCAACAGAAGTCGTATCCCAAAGGTAGATTTGATAGTTGCTTCCATGCCTGCTAAGTATCCAATATTTGTCATCTTCATATTTTGCCAGGCTAACACAAATACCACTTGGCACATCAGTGTATTGGATAGACTCCGATTGCACATCATAGGCAAATAAGGTAGAACGATTCTTCCGATCTGTAAAATAGCCTAACCATTGCCCGTCTGAAGAAAATTCATCCAAATAAATCGTTTGGTAATTCTGCCATTTTCCTTGTGCAATCGCAATAGGCCAACGGTCATAGCCATCAAACTGGAAGACACGTACATCATACAGCTGCTGTGCTACCCCACAAGTTTTCATCCACAGTCGCCCTTTCTGATCTAATACTAAATCTTTGTAACAAAAAGTGGTAGGATCGTTTGGGCCTTGAAGGGGTTCCAGAACAGTTCGCTCAATGAGGGGCAGCTGACTACTCACCTCATCTAAAGGAAGTAGAACGACCAAGAAAAGCAACCATGCCTTGTAATAGTTCGTAATGCTCATGTATCCAAAAAATCAGAAACTACTGCAAAAATAGGGAAGGCTGTACTTTTCCGTGTCAGTGGGGCATAAAAAAAGCTGTCCTCACCGCCTGAGGCGAATAAAAGACAGCTTAAAATAAAATGATTGATATTTCTATATACAACTACCTTTGCTGCACCACCAATCGCTCCGTCACTACCCGTTCCCCCATCTGCACCCGCA
>JBCCRH010000267.1:0-8596 GCA_039208045.1 Bacteroidota bacterium | reverse complement strand
TAATGAGAAAGTGATTATATGGAATATGCTTATAAGTAAACACTTGGAAGTTTCCCTCAAATTGGCCTAAGTCGTATTCCCTGTATAGTCTTCTAAATTCTTGGATGATCTCTTCGATGCGTTTTGGGGAGTATTTCTCTTCTGGTAAGGCTTCCGCACGATCATTGAAATACAAGTGGGTGCCAGGAAAGGTGGGGTCTAATAAGTAGATTTTAAAATCTACTCCTTCTTCCAGTAGACCTTGTATAGGTAATCTAAATTCTTTCGAACTTCGATGCTTAAAATAGTTGATAAAGGTATTGAGGCGAACACCAAACTCAATGACTTCCCGCTTGGCTTGCTTTATAAAATTAACCTTTTCAGTTATTTACAGTCTTCCATCCGGCAAAAATTCTAAGTCTTTATACTGATTGGGCTTTCCAACTTTGTATGCTGGTACGACCAATAGCTCTTGCTCACTGACAGTTTCATCCCTTTTAAACTCTTGATCCTCTCGATCGTATGCATAGCCTAATTCTTTGGAAACTAATGCTTCTATTCCTTCTGCCGCTCTTGAAAGTACTTGGATGCCAACTGGCTTATTCGAGAGTATCTTAGAAAAAGATGCAGGAGCTAGAGAAAATCCCAGTGTCTTCAATTTATTAACCACCACTATTTGTAGATACCCCTTCTGGCTTGATAAGAGGTGGAATGCTTTTTGAATGAGTAATGTATAGGTTTCTTTGGTTTCCATTGACAGTGGTTTAATGATTCCTCAATCTATTCCGACAGCTTGTCCCAATCTTCCATCAAGGGCCACGTCCAAGTGCCCACATACCAAAGGCAAGCTGAAACGATCCTACTCCCGCACTAGAAGGTCACAAACATCTACTTTAAGAATTTTCGCAATCTCAAATAGTGTCTCCAAGGGCGGCTGCATATCATTGGTACACCACCTAGAAACCGTCGAAGGGTCGCGTCTTACTTGTATGGCCAACCACTTAGAAGTTTTGTCCTTGTCAGCTAATACTGCCTTGATCCTGTTTATTTTTGCCATAAACCAAAGATATAGTTATCACAAAGAGAAAAGGATCAATTATTGATGATTAAAACAACAATTAAATTTCGTTAAACGAAATTTTTATTTAACTTTGCGATAGCTTTCTAAACAACAACTCTTAACTTACAATACTTTACAAATGCAGCTTCTCTCTAAAATGAATGCACGATTAGTGCGTATCCTCTCTATATTATGTCTCACCATTACTTTTCTGCTCCTTAAATGGGCAATGGTATCGACGAGTACTATTTTTAGCAGTTATACCAGCACTAGTATAACTTTTGCTAAGCCCCCACCTGAAGTAGCCATACAGTTAACTGACGCTCAGCTTGACGTCTTAAGATCAGCATATGAGTCTGGATTTGAAAATCCAGATCCAGGGGGCGACGATCCCTGCGAACGTTTATTATTATTGCCTTACAAGAAGTTTTCAACATGGAAAAGACAATTCCAAAAAAGGGGCTTTACAATCGAAAAGGTTCAAAGCATTTTAAAGGATGGCAGGCGAGAAATCTTCATTCATCCTGAAAAGGGGACAAGGTTTACAAAAATATTTGACGAGGTAGGGAATTGGATTGTTATAGATTTTGTAGATTGTATATTATGGCAGGTTGCTCCTCATAACTTCAAATAATGGATAAACAACAAAATATATACGTCAAAGCACTCAGCAACGGACAGTGGTTTGGAGGCTGGGCACCCGTTCAAGCGAAACTAGAGTGGCTGCATCCCAGTGGGGAGATAGCCTTATTTATACTTTTGGAAGAAGACTTAGCTGAGGAAGATGAGTATGCTTTTTGGCAGTATGGAAGCATTGTACTGGCAGCGCTGGAAGGTGGAGCCTGGCAAGTGCAGGTGGGAATGGAGGAAAAGTTAGTAAAAAGCGAACTGCCAAATAGCCTCAATAACAATCCGACAATATCTGCCCGCCCTCCTGATAGTGAGATATAGGCTGCTCATTATACTGCTGCACAGCAGCATCTAATACTGCTAGCACGCCCTTTAGCATAGCCAAAGAGCCACAAATCATAACAATCGCTCCTGATTTAAGGTCATTCGCAAGGGGAGCAGATTGATCGTGAATGATGTCTTGCACATAGTGATAGGGCCCATCCGTACGCGAATAAGCCGTTGCAAAGGATTGGAGGCGCCCAGTGGCTAGGGCGGTTTGTATTTCTCCAGCTAGGGGTTGGTAGGATGCTGCATTGCGAAGACCCCAGAATAGAGATTTGGGGATAGCGTTCGGCTCCTGGAGCATCCCCACAAAAGGACCTATGCCCGTACCATTAGCGATCATGATGACTTTGGGGGCATGGGTGGGGAAATGGAAGCGGGTATTCGAAATGTGGGTGCCCTGAAAGCTATTGCTTACTTCCTTTTGGTAGAGCATATTAGATACTTTGCCATGCTGATGGCGCTTTACCGCAAGGAAGAGATTACCGTTTTGGAGCTTGCCAATTGAGTAGTAGCGCTCCTCTTCGTTGGGGTGGGGCTGGATGGCTATTAGATCACCCGCTTGATAGGCTTTTCGCTTTTTGGTGTAAAGTTCGAGATGGACTGTTTCAGCAAAACCATCATCCACATACTGGGTATTGACGATGCTGAAATCAGCTAGAGGGGCCTTGGGTAAGCTCCATTGATCGGGTAAATCGATGGAGATGCTATTTTGGCTCGACCAATTATTGGCCCACTGTGTGAAGGTATAATGATCGTTGCGGTCAACAAGGGCGGGCTCTAGGCGTTGCTGGTAAGCGGGATGTTCGGATAACTTAAGGTGGACATCTTTGGCGAACTGGCAGAATTTTTCATAATGTGTAGAGCCAAATCCTACTACGCTAAATGGCACTGCTGAAGGCACGTCTACTTCGTCGACTAGCTGAAGGAATTGATTAGCAGATACAGGAGCCTCACCTTCCCCGTAAGTAGAGGTCATCACGATCAACTCTTTCATTTTGGGGAACGAACGATAGTTATTCATCTCATCGATAAACACCTTTTGTTGCTGCCGAGCTAGGGCATCAAATACCAGCTTACTGAATTGTCGAGTTTTACCATTTTCAGAACCCACCAGTACCACCAGCTCGGCCTCCTCGGCACTAATGGCATTTTTACTCTTATGCGCCAGGCGACGATAAGAGATCAAAAAACCAGAATACATAAAGTACAAGATGCTAATGCTAGAAACTAGCAGTACCACTGCCCAGAGCGGCGAAGTGGCGCCCGTGTGGAGATTAAAACTCAGCTTTTCTACCACCCTCGCAAAAGGATAGATATTACTTTCCATTACCTCTCCCGTGTACTGATGTATCCATAGTTCGCGATCCTCCAAATAAAGGGCAAAGTAGTCTTCGGCATCTTCTGAAAAGGGAAATTCTAGTTTTTTGACTTGATCCAGTGTTGTATTTTGGAAAAGCTCGAAGTCTGCTATGGGAACGGCCTGGAAATCATCTCTAGCCTCTTTTGTCTCGTTGGCTACAATGGTTGCTGTATCTATAATCTCAAAGCGGACAAAGGATAAATATAGCCCTGAAACGGCGATGATAACAACGGGAATTAGATTGATCCGTCCCAGATAAGTGTGATAGTATTGTAGCCCATCGTTCTTTTCAAAGGACAGAAAGAACTTGCGCCACCCCAATTTCTTGATAATAAGTAGTAGGCCTGTGACCGCAATTAGTGCTAGCAGGAAAGCAGTTATTCCAACAAAGATACGCCCCGTTGTTTTCAAGAAAAGCGACCGATGAAAGTTGGTCACTACCTTGAAAAGATGAGGCTGCTCATAGGTCATTTCCAAACGAGTACCATCTGCCGGATCGATGTAAAAATCTCCACTTCCTTCTTCATCCATACTGAAAGTGGAAATCTTTACATATTTTCCGCGCTCTACATTTAGCTCCAGCAGCTCTTCATACTCTTCTTTGAGTGTAGTAATCAACGTAGCCAGCTTCACCTCGTCCAGCACTACCTTGCTCGGACGATGAAGGTGCTCCTGTATCGGCTCAAAGGCTAAAACGATACCCGTTACCGTTGCCAACAACAAAAATATAGCCGATACCGCAGCAAGAAGGAAATGTGCGCTACGCCAAATATTACCAACCACCTATTACTGAGCTTACTTGTTTAAAATTTTGACATATCGGATATATCCACTACCCTTGTGCTTGCCATTTAGCGTCTGGTCAGTCAATGATAAATTGACGTCATCAATGACATATTTTTGATCTTCGACTGCTGTCTCAAAGCGCAATTTGTAATTCTTACCCATATATTTAGGGTCTACCTCAAAAGCGAAAAGAGAGCGTTCACCGCCAGCAATAGTAGCACCTGTAATGCCATCAATGGGCTCTTTTTCACTTTCGTGAAAAGCATACCACTCCTTCAAATCGGGATACCACTCTTCGTCGTCACCAAACACGCGAAGCGTTTTCAGGTAATTGCTATTTTCATCCAATACCGACACAATAATATATGCTCCTTCACCCGTGTAATTGACAAGTTGTACCATACACTTGTACTTGTTGGAAGGGAGCGTAAGAAAAGCCGTACCTACGAAGAACGTAAGTGCTAAGAAAACAATGTAAATAACCCTATTTTTCATTTTAACCCATTTATATTTATTGTTAATCAATTCTTAGAAAGTTGAGATCTACTTCATTTTTCTCCAACAGCTCATTTTCGTTGGCCAAATCAAAAGCGGACTCTTCAAAATCAGTTAGAATAGCCAAGTCTGCACCATGTTGGATTAATAACTTTAGAAGCTGTTCGTCTTTTGATTTCATGGCAGCGAGGTGCAGCGGAGTGAGGCCATCTTCATTTTTGTGATTCACCGCTTGATTCATTGCTATGGCCTTCTCGATGAGGTAAGAAGAGTTTTTTTCTACTGCCAAATGCAGCAGATTGCTACCCTTGCTAAAAGGTTTGTCGGTAGTCACCTCTTGTGCAATTACCATATTGAGCAATGCTTCAAACTTTTCTTGATCCCGGTCGCGATAAACATCAAAAAGGTGCGTTACTAGATTTCTGTTCTCCTTGTCCACACACTTGATATCCGCCCCATTGGCCATCAGTAAATCGACACTTTCTTTAGACATGCTGCGCATGGCATAAGTTAGTGCAGAAAAGCCATCTTTATTCTTATGATTGATAGAAGTAGTGATTGGCAAGAGCAGAGTAGCCGCCTCCATATTTCTACCGCGAATACTACGCATGAAAGCCGTATTACCATCCTGATCCAATTGATTGACATCTAACCCTTTATCCAAAAAGAACTGGAATACATTACCGTCTTTTTGCCGATAGGCCAACATATGAATGGGTGTAAGGCCTTCTGTAGTGACGATATTGGCTTCCAAGCCCAACTTATCGAGATACTCGAAGGTAGCCAGCTCATTGGTTTTTCCCCGATACCCTCCAGCAGCAAACATAAAGGCATTCCCTCCTTCTTTATTGAGGCTTTTGTAGTCCACCCCTTTTGCAATAAGCATCTCCATAATGGGCTTATTCCCCAAACGCGCGGCATAGTTAAACATATTATTCCCCTTCTCGTCGGTTGCATGCAAGTCCAAGCCTTTTTCCAAGAAGTAGTCAACAATACCCGTATCTTCAATATGTGGTGCCAAAAGCAGCAAGGCATTTGCTCCCGACCTGTTGGTATCATTTATACTACCGCCATTCGCCAAAATCAGATCATAGACAGCCGTATTCTGCTGGCCCGCCACTGCTGCAAATGTCATTAAGTTATACCCATGATCGTCCACCAACTTCGTATCAGATCCCATCTCAATAAGCAACTCCATCAGAGGAATATTCCCCTTATACCCTGCCCAAAGCAGGTAATTACGCCCGTCGTGGGTACTTTTATCAACTTCATTACCTTCTAAAGACAACAGGTATTTGATGGTTTCCAATGGCGTATCCTCTAGTATGGAGTACGTAATAGCATCAAAAGCATAGGCATTCATCGCCACTGGATCGTTACCTTCCTCAATCTTTTGTTTTACGGTAGCTACGTCTGGGCTCGTCTTCCAAAAATCTCGGCCTAGGAATATATTGGCCTCTTGTGCCATAGCAGAAGTACCAAGAAATAACACTAAAAATAGAAGTGTACTATACGATTTCATAATGCTTAGTTTTGATGATTTCAAAGACTACGCAAAGATAGTATTCAGAATCGTTCTAAATAAGCATCAAAAGACTACCGACAGAAATTTGACAATATGATAGCTACGCTGCGCTAGACGGCTCCCCCCAATCTTTACATCGGCTAACGTAGTAGCGCCAACCCTCCCCTTCGTGGACCGAGCGCAACCAAGGCCCACAACTAAAAAAGCCCCCAACTCACTATAAGCAGCGAATTGAGGACTCACTATTTCGTGATTCTGCTGGGGTTGCCCGATACAGATCGGGCTAAACTTCTCACCCCAGCAAGCATGAAAACTTGATGAAAAGCAAAAGGCCCTCGATCCATGATCGGAGGGCCAGTTCTTCGTGATTCCGCTGGATTCATGGTCAAGGACGGAAAAGCCCAGACTATTCCGCCCAAGTACCTGATAATCAGTTCTCTTTCATTTTTCCTCTACGCAGGTTAGTCGAAAAAGAGGAAAACATAGGAACACAAACGACTTCTGAGCGACTGCTATTGGACTGCTGACAGCACAGGACTAATTTTAGCATTAAACAGATGTTTTATGCAGAAGTTACCAAAGCCACGGTTCAATTTAAAAGCACCAAAGGCAAAGAGTGAAACGCTAATCTTTCTTGTTTTCCGCTATCGAGGGAAAAAATTGCTCTATTCCACAGGGCTAAATATCCACCCAAAAGATTGGGATGATAAGTTACAAAGGCCAATTCGAAAAGAACGACGAAAAGACCTATGGCTACTCTATCAGCAAATCGAAGATTTGGCAGAAACTTGCATTTCTATTTACATCGAGACAGATTATGGAAGTCTCTCCATCAAGGAATTCAAGCATCGACTAAGTGGATTAAGTGGCAAAGTGGATTTTGAAAAATCTAATGAAAAAGCAAAAGCTTCTCAAAAGAGGGTAGAATTTCTAGAATTCTTGGGTTTAGAACTGGCTGAAATGAAAGCTACGAAGATGAATACCGATACGCTTCGTACATTGAGGTTACATACCAATATTTTAAAGCGGTACGCACAAGAAGAAGGAACTTTTACCTATGAAGATATTGATTGGGGATTTAGATTAAGGCTAATAGATTGGCTAACTGCCAGAGATATTCAGTTAAGCTATGGCAACAAGACGCTCAAAGTTTTGAGAATGTTTTTGGAGCGGGCAAAAAAGAAAAAAATTCATAATAATTCTGATTATAAAGGCCGTGGATGGCTCATTCCTCGGACAAAGGCAAAAGGGCACATCATTTTTCTTACACTTCAAGAATTACAAGCTTTAGCTGATTTAGATTTAACGAGTACGGCAGAGAAAGTACGTGATCTGTTCTTAATTGGTGCAGGAACGGGGCAACGCTTTAGTGATTACTCCAAATATCGCCCCCATCACTTTTATGTCTCAGATCAAGGCATTCCTATCGTTTCCGTCGTTTCTCAAAAAACGCATACCCCTGCGAAAATTCCACTCAATATATTTCCATGGTTAATCCCCGTATTAGAGAAGCATGATTTTTCATCCCCTAAAATATCTCTACAGAAGTTCAACTTATGGATAAAGGCAATCTGCATACAGGCTGGCTTTGATTCCAAAGTGCTGAAGATAGAACAATACATGGGTAGGAAGCCCAGAGTAGTCAAAAAGTATATCCCAAAACATCAAGAAGTTGCTTCCCATACTTGTCGGCGCAGTTTTGCAACCAACCTGTATAAAATGGGCTATAGCTTAGCACAAATTATGCCTATGACCGGTCATTCCTCCGAAAGTCAATTAAGAGAATATATAGGTCTGGATAATGAGGAAAATGCAGAGAATATTGGATTAGAAATCCTAAAAAAGGGAGGACATCCGATTTCAAAAAATGACTGGCTTAGAAATCTTAATCACGCTCAAAAATAAATTCTCATGTCACAACATATCATTAATCAAGATTTCCTAAAGGCGATCAAACGTCTCCGGAGAATACTCCCAACCTTATCCTTTGGGCTACTGATTAGCACTTATCTTATTTCTGCCGTTATCATGGGTATCTTCCATACTCAAAAGGCGGAAAATATTGGATTTATCATAGCTGTATTTCTGGTTTCCCTAGCCATCCAAATTGGCCGTGGCACATTAGTGTTCTTCTTTCAACTGAACCCTGGACGTATTCAGAAGCGATTTTCTTTAGGCTTTATTGCTGCAAGTGTCTTATTGATTTTTTCACTTCTCGAAGCCTATTTTGTATTACATCCTTATGGTTATTCTTGGCTCATCTCGGTTTCTACGCTCATGATCGTAGGCTGGATCATTGAAATAATGATCCTAAAAGAAACCGTCTTTGCTACACAAATGGAGTTATATAATAATCCTGCTGCATTGGAAGAACTTATGACATTTTATCGAACAAGGTCAAAGATGATAGAAATGGTTAATGGTAATATTCCAT
>JBCCRH010000266.1:0-8612 GCA_039208045.1 Bacteroidota bacterium | reverse complement strand
TTCCAGGTATGGGTAGCTTTACCAGATGGTACGACTTTCCCACTGGATGAGGTAGTAGGTATCAATGAACTAGCTAATCAAGTAAGCGACTTCTTGATCATGCCCAACCCAGTATCTTCACAAGCGACCATCCAGTATACATTGACAGAAGAACTGGAGCTCAACCTCAACATTTATGATATGAATGGTAAGATGGTACGTTCTCAGTACATGGGATCACAAGCTCCTGATACTTATACGAATACTGTAGACGTATCGAATTTACCACAAGGGGTATACCACTACAGCATGGTAAGCCCGAAAGGAGTATTGACAAAGCGCTTAGTAGTAACCCGCCGCTAAGCCAATAATACAGACTGCTTGCAGTCAAAAAACTTATGCCAGGCCGAGCTTAAGGCTAATGCTAAGCTACAAACTGAGCGAAGCCGAAGTTAAGCTGAGGCTAATGCCGAGCGAAGTCGAGGCATAAGTTTAGATAGGTGGTTAATAAAGGTGCACTACAACTTTTATAGTTCGTTAGTGCACCTTTTTTTCTTGCACCAACTCTCCGATTCGCTTTAGCCCTTTTAGCGTAAGCTCCGAATCAATAGCCTCGAAAGCACCTTGTAGAGGATGTAAAATACCAGATAGGCCTCCGGTGGCTACTGCAATGAATTGCGACCCTAGCTCTGCTCGAATCGCTTGCAGCATGTGTTGAACCAGCCCTACATAGCCTATCAAGATACCACTCTGTATCGCATGTACGGTATTTTTACCCAAAACAGACTGTGGTAACTCCAAAGGCACTTCTGGTAGTTGGGCGGTCTTTTGGAAGAGTGCAGAAATAGCCGTTTTTAAGCCCGGAGCAATGGAGACCCCCATGACTTGTCCTGCTTTATTGACGGTAGTAAAGGTTAAGGCCGTTCCAAAATCTACGATAATGCAATCGCGTTGGTACAGGTGGTGAGCCGCCACCGCATTAGCCAATAAGTCCGTACCAATTTCTGCTGGATTATCGGTTTGAATATCGAACAGATGGTAGAGGGTAGGGCGAATAAAAACGACTTTGTCGGGAAAGATATGCGTGATTAGCTGCTCAAAATCGCTTGATAAATCAGGCACTACACTACTGATGACGACTTGCTGCACCTCCGAAGCCCCAATACCGGCCTCGAAAAGCAGGTTAACCAAATTGGTTTGATAATATAAGTAGGCATCTTCTCGCACTGAAGTAGGAAGTCGCCAGGTATATATCCATTCATTATTCTTGCACACCCCAATGACTACATTGGAATTGCCGATGTCGATTGCAATTGTATACACTTTAGTATGTCTTATTTAGGGCATAATAGAAAGAAATTTCAACTCCTCCGAACAAACGGACGCCTTTTTACATTTGCTTTTTTACAACACATTTGATAATCTTGCGTTTTTAACTACTAAAATTAGCTATGCCAAAAAACCTGCTGATTGTGGAGTCGCCCGCCAAAGCGAAGACCATTGAAAAGATACTGGGCAAAGATTTTACTGTGAAATCGAGCTACGGCCACGTGCGTGACTTGGACAAGGGTAATGGGGCTGTTGATGTACAGAATGACTTTAGGCCGAAGTATGTCGTTTCACCTGACAAGAAGAAAGTGGTGAGTGACCTGAAGGGGATGATCAAGAAAGTAGATGAAGTGTGGTTGGCAACGGATGAAGATCGCGAAGGAGAGGCCATCTCTTGGCACCTATGTGAAGTATTGGGCTTAAAGCCAGATTCCACTAAGCGTATTGTTTTTCGAGAAATTACGGCGCCAGCTATCAAAAAAGCCATCCAAAATCCCCGTTTGGTTGACATTAATTTGGTCAATGCGCAGCAAGCACGCCGTATTTTGGATCGTCTGGTAGGCTATGAATTATCAGGTATCCTGTGGCGTAAAATAAAAGGTAAGCTCTCAGCAGGGCGCGTACAATCGGTCGCTGTAAAGCTTTTGGTAGAGCGAGAACGCGAAATCAACCGCTTCGACCCAGCTCCATTCTTTCGATTGGGAGCTATTTTCAATGTAAAAAATGAAAAAGGCAAAATTGTGCCACTCAAGGCAGAAGGCCCACGGCGCTTCAATTCCGAAAAAGACGCCCAAGATTTTCTACAAGCTTGTATTGGCGCTAGCTTTAGCATCAACTCGATTGATGTAAAGCCGCTCAAACGTCGGCCAACAGCGCCTTTTACGACCTCTACGCTACAGCAGGAGGCCAGCCGCAAACTGGGATTTTCGGTTAACCGCACGATGGGCGTAGCACAGCGCCTGTACGAAGCAGGGCATATCACCTACATGCGTACGGACTCTACCAGCCTCAGTGAGGTAGCTATCCAAAGCATCGCGCAGGAAGTGGAGACGAGCTTTGGGAAGAACTACGTGCAAGTGCGCCGTTTTAAAAGCAAAAAAGCAGGCGCACAAGAAGCACACGAAGCGATTCGACCTACCTACATCAACCGCCAGATGGCTTCCCCCAATCGCGATGAGCAACGGCTCTACGAGCTGATCTGGAAGCGCACCATTGCCTCTCAAATGGCAGATGCAGTCTTGGAAAAAACCACGGTAAAGATCGGTATTTCTACCGTAGAAGATACCGAATTGAATGCGGTAGGCGAAGTGCTAAAATTTGATGGATTTCTGAAAGTCTATCTAGAATCAAAAGACGACGAGGATGAGGAAGAGGCAAAGGGAATGCTGCCACCTCTGAAGGTAGGGCAGGTGCTTGACCTGAATACTATGGAAGCCATCGAACGATTTACTCGTCCTCCTGCTCGTTTTACCGAGGCAGCACTCGTAAAAAAACTGGAAGAGCTGGGCATCGGGCGACCTTCTACGTATGCACCCACTATTAGTAGAATTATGGAACCTAGTCGTGGGTATGTGGTGAAAGACTCGCGGGAGGGCGTCGAGCGTGCCTATGCTATCCTGACGCTTAAAAAAGGAACGATTTCCAAAAAGACGAATACAGAAATTACCGGGGCTGTAAAAAATCGATTGTTTCCGACCGATTTGGGAATGACGGTAAGCGATTTCCTCGATGAGCACTTTGAGGACATCATGGATTACAGCTTTACGGCAGATATAGAAAAGCAATTTGACAATATAGCTGATGGGAGAGAGGGCTGGACGGCCATGCTAAAGGACTTTTACTTCCCATTTCATGAAAATGTGGAAGATACGCTGGCTAATGCCGAGCGGCCCACGCGCGAAAAAATTTTGGGCGAAGACCCAGAAACAGGGCGCACCCTGCTAACCCGCATGTCAAAATTTGGGCCAGTGGTACAAATCGGTGCACCTGACGAGCTATTACCTGACGAAAAACCCAAATATGCTAATCTCCGCCCAGGGCAATCTATGGAGACCATCACGTATGAAGAAGCGCTAGAGCTCTTTCAGCTACCCAAAAACTTGGGGGATTACCAAGGAAAAGAGGTGGTAATAGGAGTGGGGCGTTATGGCCCTTACGTGCGCTATGACGAAAAATTTATTTCGCTAAGTAAAGGAGAAGATCCCTTAGATATGACCATGGAACGTGCGCAGGAGTTGATCGAAGAGCGGCGTAAGGCAGACGCGCCTGTGGGTACCTATAAAGGTATGGAAATCCAAAAAGGGAAGGGCCGTTTCGGGCCTTATCTCAAGTGGAATAAATTGTTTGTGAATGTCCCTAAGCGCTACGACTTTGATACCATTTCGCTAGAGGATATGCATGAGCTGATTGAAGCCAAAGTGCAAAAAGAAGCCAATCGCTACATTAAAAGGTGGGAAGAAGAAAAGATAGACCTGGAAAATGGAAGGTGGGGACCCTTCATTCGCTTTAATAAAAAGAGTGTGAAGATTCCTAAAAAAGCGGATGGAACCCGTATTACGCCAGAAGAAGCAAAGGAGATGACCTTAGAGGAGGTGAAAAAGCTGATCGAAGCAGAAATTCCAGACGCTTTCGCGAAAAAGAAGAAAAAAACGACTAAAAAAAAGAAAAAGTAAATAGTAATGGCAGAGCAGAAAAAACAAGCTAATCAGCTAAATATTGACCTACCAGAAGATATAGCAGAAGGCACCTATTCTAACTTAGCAATCATCTCCCATTCTCCATCGGAGTTTGTGATCGACTTTGTTCGATTAGTCCCCAACGTGCCCAAAGCAAAAGTGAAGTCAAGAATTATTTTGACGCCTCACCACGCTAAGCGACTATTCAGAGCTTTAAAAGATAATATCGCAAAATACGAAGCACAGCACGGAACGGTTGGCGGCGGAGACGGTAACCCCTTTCCGCCTATGAGTTTTAATACGCCTAAAGCACAAGCTTAACATCCTACAGCGGATTGCAAATCCGCTGAGCGCGTGCCAAGCTTTAAGGAAAAAGCCTAGCACGCGCCAAGCGGATTTGCAATCCGCTTAAGTCTTTTACCAAACTTTTATTCCTCCCCTTCCTTCCAATCCACTAAGTCCACCTCGAACACAAGTACTTCTCTAGCCAAAGGATGGTTCCCCGTTTCCCCATAAGCGAGCCTAGAAGGCGTAATTAGCGTGATACTTCCTCCTTTTTCGATCAGCGGAATACCAATCTGCCAAGCTTCAATCAAGCCAAATAGTGGAAATTCTATGGTCTTTCCTGGGTCTGTTTCATCAAAGACTAGGCCATTCGTTAAGCTACCCTGGTAGGCTACTTCTACGGTATCCTGTAGAGCGGGCGACCCACCTTGCCCCATTTCGTTGATGATATAATAAAGGCCGGAAGGATGTACCTGAGCAGTCTGATTACTGTCTTCTAGATACTCCTCAATCCGCTCTTGATCTATCTCTCCTTGATTCGGATCTTCTGAACAGGCGGCAAACGCTAAAGCTAATAGCGCAAATGTTATGATATTTTTTAGCATATTTGGTGAGAATTTAAAATGAAACTCAAATATACTAACAATCAACCCAATTAGCTATGGATAATTTTTGTGTTTTTCTGGATGCAGGTCATGGAGGTATTGATAAAAATGGACGGTACGTTACTGCCCCGAGTAAACAATGGGAGCACCGCTTTGGTACCTTCCACAACGGGGGGTGGTTCTATGAAGGCGTCTGGAATCGTACCCTAACGGATCGCGTGAAGGCTAAATTGGATGAGCGAAAGATCAATAGTATCATCGTGAGCCACGAGTATGTGGATATTTCCTTGCAGTATCGGGTAGATATGGCCAATTGGTATCACAAAAACTTTAAGCGTGGCGTGTATATCTCTAATCATGCCAATGCATCGGGCAGTGGCCAGGCGCGCGGCTTTGAAGTGTACACCACACCTGGGGTAACGGCTTCTGATCGAGTAGCAGAGATGCACTGGGATAATGTCAAGGACTTATTGGGTAATAAAATTAACTACCGCGCAGGTACTTCTGATGGCGACCACGACAAAGAAGCTCGCTTTTTTGTACTCACCAGAACCGCTATGGCAGCTATCTTAGTGGAGCATCTTTTCTTTGATAATTTGGAAGATGCTAAGCTGTTGATGGATGACGAGATTATTGAGCGGTTTGCGGAAGCCCAGGTTCGCACCGTTATTGAGTATTTTAAATCATTATAACTCTTTGCTCAAAAATTGTAAGCGTATACATTTTTTGTAATTTCGCGCACAGTAACAGTCAAAAAATAACTTCTCGATTTATGGCTGGCTCTTTTGCTCCAATACTGCGTTGAAAAGCCTCGCCGATGCTAAGGCATCGCCTACGTTTTTCGCCTTGTCTTAGAGCAAAATCCCCTTGCCAAAATGCGGAACTTATTCTTTGGCTGTTACTCAGCAAAAAAATAAACACTCGATATGATGAGATATTTAATTTTTATACTGTTGATTGGGGCATTTGCTGCCTGCGGGGGGAATGCCGATTCAAAAAAAGAAGCTGCTCAGCAGGAAGCCATCAAAAAGCAGCAAGAAAAATTAAAAGAGCAAGCGGAGATTTCGGCAACTTGGGACACACTTCCTTATGAGGAGCTAACCTGGGAATTGGCTACTTTTATTATTGATGGAAAAGAGGCGCTTGTCAATTCGGATCAACAGCTGACGATCAAATTTTCTAGCGGTCGTTTTTATGGAAATAGCGGGTGCAATGATTTTTTTGGCACCTATAAGCACAATGGAGCAAATGGCATAGAAGTCGCTCGCGTAGGAGCTACCCGTAAAAGTTGCAAGGGAAGTATTGTCGGGATTGAACGGCGTATGCACCGAACGGTGGAAGCAGCTACTGTAGTTGAGCACGAGAAGGGTAGGCTGGTACTAAAAGCCGATGGGGATGGTTTGATTTTTAAACCGATCTAAATGTCTACTGCACAAAAATATCCAACTACCTTCTATATAGGCCTCATTATTTGGGGCCTTATTAATTTGGTGCAAGCTTATTGGACAGAGCTAGACCCCGATGAAGCCTACTATTGGATGTACTCCAAGCAGTTGGATTGGGGCTATTTTGATCACCCTCCTGCGCTAGCGGTGGTCATCAAAGCGGGATATGCGCTTTTCGCTAATGAGCTAGGCGCGCGCCTGGGTTTTATTGTATTGCAGCTGGCTAGTTTTGTGCTACTTTATGATTTAGCGGGACGGCCCAAAGATAAGTGGGACAATTTGCTCTTGTTGGCCATTTTGGCCGCCATGCCTTTATTACAAATCTATGGTTTTGTAGCTACTCCCGATGGCCCATTACTCTTTTTTGCAGTGCTTTTTTTGTGGCTCTATCAACGCTTTCTACAAACCAATTCCTGGGGTATAGCTACGCTTTTGGGCATCACCATGGCTGCTATGTTGTATAGCAAATATCATGGAGTAGTACTCATCTTCTTAGTACTCCTATCAAATCTAAAGCTAATAAAGAATATCAAATTTTATTATGCTTCGATATTCGGGGCTATGCTATTTTTTCCGCACCTCTGGTGGCAGTATACGAATGATTTTCCATCGTTTCGCTACCACTTATCGGGTAGAGATGACACCTATGAGATCAAGTACACCACTACATATATACTTAATCAATTACTTATCTTCTCACCTTTGCTTTTCCCTATGATTGTGTTGGCCTTACGGCGAACGAAGGTAAATACCTCGCTCTTACGCACCTTTTACTTTATCATTTTCGGCTTTTGGGGGTTCTTTTTCTATACTTCTTTTAAAGGCCATGTAGAACCGCAGTGGACGATCTTGCTCAGTATTCCCTTTACCCTTCTGCTTTTTTGGGAAGCTCAGCAACGTCCTGCTTTTCGCAAATGGCTATGGCGATTGTCACTTACTACGATCGCACTATTATTGGTAGCGCGCGTGTTTATGGCCATCAATCCGCTGGGCTTAAAAAGCAATTTCCATAGTAGCTTTTGGATCGGTGTATTGGAAGAAGAAGCGGGGGGGCTGCCAATCGTATTTCAGAATTCGTATCGCAATGCCTCCAAGTACACCTTTTATACAGGAGAGCAGGCTTATACCGTTACTGATCATGCTTATCGCAAAAACCAGTTTGATTTGTGGGCTTGGGAACAAGCTATTGAGGGCGATTCGGTGTATCTGGCCAGAGTACAAGATCCGTTTTGTTCTTTTTGTCCCTTATTAGAGACGCCTCGGCAAAAATTTCGGCCGCAGATTATAGACCGTTTTCCAGTTTACAGCAGGGTAGTAATAGATTATTCACTGCCTGCTACTCTATTTAAAGCAGGAGCAAAGCTTACTTTACCCCTGCAATTATATAACCCATATGAACACCCAATCTCCTTTTTTGAGGGTAACGCACCTCTAGAGTTGCACTCATTATTATATCAGGAAGCAGAACCGGCTTTAGATCTGCGCTTAGCTCTTGAAAATCCAGCTATGATACTTCCTCCAAAGGGGCAGGTAGAGGTGACCATGCAATTGTCTCTACCCGAAGATTTGCCGAAAGGCACCTACCAACTAGCATTTGGCATAGCTCTTAGGGAAATGCCTCCGGCCTTTAATAGTCGTATCGAAGATATTCAAATCATCGATTAGTCTAATCTTCCCAATGTAGCACCATTAAAGGGGTGTGGGTGGCAAAAGCCATGGCGCGCGTAGCGCTGGGGTTAAACCAGCGTTCCCACCAGCTTCGTTTTTTATTAACCATCACCACTAAGTCAACTTTATTCTCCAAAGCATATTCGTTAAGCCCTTCCGATACACTTTCTGCTTGGATTTCTTCTATCTCAAAAGCAAATTCTGGCTCTCCATCTTCAAATAGTTCTTCAAAAATCTCTGTTTTGCTTTTCGCAAAATTTTCGTCCTTTCCTTCTCGTACGTGTACGAAATGGAGGTTGGCCTGAAAGGTCTTGTTGAAATCAATAATCTGCTCCACCATATCATCTTCCGCAGATTCGTAATTGCTGGCATACAAAATACGATCAAGTCCATCAAAGGTATGGCCATTGGGTACCAAAATGACGGGACATTTGGCTTTTCTAGAGGTATTATTAGAGACACTACCAAAAATTTGCTCCAGCATCCCATTTTCACCAGTAGTTCCCATGACAACCAAGTCATACTCTTCGGAAGCAGCTACAATTTCCTCCACTGCAAAACCAAGTAATACTTGGGAGTCGATTTCAATATGGGCAGCAACAGTAGCTTCCTTGACAAAGTTGCTA
>JBCCRH010000265.1:0-8639 GCA_039208045.1 Bacteroidota bacterium | reverse complement strand
GGCCATTCTTATTTTCTTGGTATTTGATCGTTCCGGCTTATGCTATAGTGCTGCTGCAATTTATTATTTTTAAGCAGTGTTTGTTGAATGCTACGCATGATTTAAATACGGAAGATGATGCTACTTTCTATTCTACCCTGTTTGAGATCATCGGATTTCGGCCCGACCGGAAACGGCTAAAGCTGTTCGTACGGCGCTATCTCTATGTACTTATGATCGGGATTACGCTATGGTGGCAGATTGGATTGGGAAAAGCACCCCTATTTTTTTGAGAAAACACTAAACTGAACACCTCATGAAAACCATTACCCTTGCGCTATGTATAGCAGTATTTTACGCCAGCATGTTGCTTCCTCAGCAGCTACCTGCTCAGCTTGAAGGAGAGAAGGCGACAGCTCAGGTATTTGCACTTAATGCTGCCGATGGGAAGAACTACCAAGGTGGCGGCTTGCTGATCGGCGCTTCTGAAGAAGGCTTATTATTGCTTACCGCAAATGGCCTAGTTGCCCAAGGCTCTGATTTGATCGTTCAATTATATGGTAATCCGAAAAAACATTTTGCTTCGGTGCTACATCAAGAACCAGTACTTGGGGTGGCACTACTTGCTATCGAATTAGTGAACAAGCCTGACTTCCCAAAGCTCAACCCTGCCGCTGACGATGCTTATCGCAAAGGCGAAGGGATAGTAGCGCTGGGCTATCGTGCGGGTCGGCAATGGCTGGATTATACCGAAGCGGCTATTAGTCGGGAGAGCCTTTATTTGGATAGCCGATTATATGCTATTGCTGCGGAGCCTTCTATTGATGATTTGCTGGGGTGGCCGGTATTTAGGCGGGATGGTGTATGGATGGGCCTTACTACTGGGAATGGCTATGTGGTAAAGGCCAGTGCCATCAATGATTGGATGAAGCAGCTGAAGCTAAAAATGCAGGGCGAGTACGAGCCCGACTTGGAAATGATTGCTATAAAGACGCGCCTGCCAAGAGACCGTCGTCTTCCATTCCAATACAACCAAGGGGAGAATTTGGAGCCGTATAACTTTTTTGACATCCCAAATTACGAGATGGGCAAAACAGAAGTTTCTGTAGCTCAATTTGCCACTTTTGTCAAAGAGACTAACTACAAAACGGACGCTGAGAAGATCGGCTACGCTATGGTGCTCGCAGGAGAACGTAACCGAGAAGCAATGGATATGCAGATGAAGGCGAGGGTCAATTGGCGCTATGACGCTTTTGGGCGCTTACGCAAAACGGAGGATCAAGCGAAGTATCCCGTGGTACACGTGAGCTGGAATGACGCAATGGCCTACTGCGAATGGCTAAGCTCCAAAACAGGTGATACTTACCGCCTTCCCTCTCGTGCAGAATGGATGTACGTATTCTTACCTAGCTTGACGCAAAAAGAGATCAAACCCTATATCGAAAATATTGCGGGCCGCGAAATGTGTGATAGCTTAGACGTATTTGAGCTACACCCTAATTATTGTGATCAAGGGCTTTTTCATAGCGATCGCTTTCCCCGCATCGCTCCTTCTGGTACATTTGCCGCCAATGAGTGGGGCTTTCAAGATTTGTATGGTAACGTTAGCGAACTCACCAACGAGACTAGAGGTAACAAGGAAGAATACTGGTGCGTTGGCCCGAATTGGTTGTCTTGGTATCTCACCAAAAAGGAAGGGATGAATATGAAGAGTAGCACCTTGATGGTTCGTTTCCCCGGTCGGAATGAGCGTATTGCTAGGGCTGGGGATTATGCGGTGATGCGCCCGCGCTCTTCAAATTGTTATACAGGATTTAGGGTAGTGAGGGAGCTTGGGGAGTATTAAATCAAAAGGTTTTCTCCCTTGAGCTGTAAGTTGAAGGTATTGAACACCCACACATCGTCCTTTTTGTAGGTGTCTTTATGTTGGTATACCCCATTTTTGGGAGAACGATATGCTTCGATAATCCCTTCTTTGGGAATGACGATCCAATATTCTGGAATATCTGCTTCCGCGTACTTGCTTAGCTTAACTGTTCTATCATTTTCAACAGAATACACAGCCACTTCTATAATCAGATAGACATCTTTATTGGTGGCAGGGGTATTGAGGTAGAAGTCTTCTTTGTATTTTAGGATGGTAATATCGGGCTCTGGCTCTGAAATAACGTCAGTGCGAATAGAGCTTTGCGTTCTAATCTGTGCTTTTCCAAGGAGCGCTGCAACAAAAAAAGCATTGATTTTATCTACATGACTGGAATGCTGTGGACTTATTGGACTCATTGTATACAATTCTCCATTAATTAACTCTACACGTGGTTTATTGGCAAAAATGCCAGCCTTTCCCATTTGCTGGTAATCTTCAGCAGTGAGTAGCATTTTTTTAATTCCTTTGTCTGTAGAATGTGGAGAAGTCATTTATTCTGGTGGTATAGCACAAATATTACTCTTTTTATCGTAAAAGTCCAGTTCCAAATAGTGTCCACTCGAATCATTTACGTGCTTTTAGGTTGGGGTTGGTATAGCCAGGGCCTGGGAGCTAGGTGGCAGCCCCGATGGAAGCGGTATGAAGCGTAGCGGACAGCTAATATTGCCCCCATGCTAGGTGGCTGAACGAATACTTGGAGAGAAGACACCTAGCATGGGAATGGCAATATAGCTTTCTGCTATGCTGAATAGTAGCGGACAGCGGGTTCGAAAGCGCTCGGAGCTGCCCAAAAACATTTAGACTTGTTTCGCCGGCCACTAAATGGCTGCAAGCGGCAAAATTTTATCCTGCACTGCGTTAAAAAGCCTCGCCGATACTTGGGCATCGCCTACGTTTTTTGCCTTGTTCAGAATGAAATTTGCTACGCTTTCGCTCATTCGCAACCGGCGGAACAAGTCTATTAGTTCTCACAGCTTTCCTTTGCTGCTTCTAGTTCTTCATCGCTATTGATGGTCTGGATGGTTCCGTCTTCGAATGTAATTTCCACGGGAAACTGAAGGCTGGGACGTTCTTCTGCATCGGGATTGGCTTCGTACCACTCCTTGATCTGGGTGTGTAAGGTTTCTTTATCGCCCGATGTGGTCGTTCCGTCGGGCAGCGTGAAGGTAACGGGGTAGACAAAGTCGAAGCACTCGCGAAGGTCTTTCCCTTTGCAATCTTTCCGATCCCGCTTTTTTCCATCTTCTCGACTGTAGCCTAGTGGCTGACCGTCCAAATTAAAATAGATGGTATTGCGTTCTCCAACTCGTGTGCCTTCTGTTCTGCGTAGTTGCACTTCGTAGCCAAGATCGCTGGCTAGTAGCACTTCTTCTGTGGTACTTTCGGTATAATCTGAATTCAGTACCGTGCTTGCTGTAGCGGGTAAAGTGCTAGAAGCGACTGCTGACTTATCTGTGGCCGTTTGGATTGCTAAAATGAGCTCCTCATCTGCTGAGTTGACACTCATCCTATCTTTTTCACAAGCAGTAAAAGTTAAGGTGGCAATAGCCAAGATACTAAACAAAAATGATCGCATGATGAATAGTTTTAATGGTTAAAACCGGTAATTGATGCCAGCCCTAAAAGCGGTACCATTCTCTGAGGGACTAGCATCTTTCCGATTGTTAGTATTGATGAAATTGATGTTATAATTAAAGCTAGTGCGGAGGTGCCAGTTGGGGAATAGCTCGTAGTTTACGCCCAAGCCTCCGTAGAGCCCAAAGGAATTGCTACTCGGTATATCTTTAGAGAGCACTTTCCCTTGGTCTGCATCTAGCCGTGCTCCACGAGCACGGATTTCGGTAGTAAAGTTGTATTCTCTGTAGCGAAGAGAACTCCACTGCACGCCCCCCTGAAGAAGGAATTGTAGCCTTCCTGAACCAGCGTAATATTCTAATCCAATAGGGAGTTGGTAAACATCTAGGGTTAAAAAATCTTCAATACCCACTTCGACTAGTTCTCCTTCTTCCAGCTCGTCTCCGGGCTCAAAACGAACGGTAAATGCACTTTCAATATCAGCATCTCCTGCCCGTGTTTTTAGCAAAAGCTCATTGGTAGTGGGCTCACCAGGGCGCATCTCCTCGTTGGTCTTATTGTAAGCCAAGCCAATATTAAAGCGCTGTTGGAGTGCTACAGATGATCTTCTAACCCCTGCTTTGATCCACCAATTGCGCCAAGGAGAATAGCCGACATTGATTCCATGTGCCATAGCGTTAGTGACCTGATTTTGTATGCGCTGAGAAGCAAGGCGCTGCTCCTTAAAGCTTCGCTCAATGGGTAGCTCTAAGGGTAAGGTGGAGAGCTCATAGCCTACCTCAAATCGCTTGCGTGGTGCTGTAGAAAGAACAGCTTGCTCTTCCAGACTTGCTAGTGTGAGCTGAGGAGCTGGCGTAGTATAGCTCAAGTCGCCTGGATATTTTTTATAGATCTTCTGTAAACGGTCGTTTTTTGTAGGTTGTGGAATAGTTGTACGTGTAGTTATTGCTTCATTTGTTGTAGTTAAGGTTGAAGTAATGGTCGCTATTTGTGTATGGAGCTGAGAGAGGCTATCTACTAGCGCGGTGCGCTGTTGTTGTAGCTGATTAATTTGCTGCATTCGCGATTGTAGTAATTCCTCAAAGTGTCTTCGTTGTTGGGTTAGCTGTTGTTCAACACTTGTTATTACTTGGCTCATCTCGCCTGTTTTCTTGTCCAATTGCTTTATTTGTTGCTCTAGCTGAAGCTTATCGCTCTGGGTAATAAGTACTACTTTTTCTTGTTGTTGCCGCTCTGCCTGAAGTTGCTGTACCTGTTCACTTAGCAACCAGTTATAAAGCCCCAATCCCAAAACTAGGAGTATCATGGCAGCCCCGATGGCTATCGGAGCTATCCGCGTCCACAAGGAGTGGGAGAGGATTGTAACATTAGTTGGTACTGCTCTTGGTGCCCCCATAATTTTTCCTAAGACCTGCTCTCGGATCGCATCATCGGGTCGATCCCAAGCTTCTGGCTGCTCGTTCTCACCGAGTCGTTTTCGGAAAAAATCTCCCAATTTATTATCGTCCTTTTCCATAGTTGTATCTGCTTAAAACAGCTGCTTCAATTGCTGCTGCAATGTTCTTTTTGCTTTTGATAATTGTGATTTTGAAGTGCCAACGGAGATGCCTAAGTAGGTAGCAATTTCTCGGTGCGTATAGCCTTCTATTTCGTACATATTGAAAACTACCCGATAGCCAAAGGGCAGTTGCTGGATCATTTGGGTTAAGGCTTTCGCCGAAATATCAGGGCCCTCTTCCAACGGCCATTCTACTTCTGGCTCGATATTTTCCAACTCCTCAAAAGAGGCTTGCCATTGGTTCTTCTTCAAATATTTCAATGCTTCGTTGACGATCACCCGATTCGACCATGCTTCAAACGAGCCCCGCGCCTCATCGAATTGATCTAATACCTGGAATACTTTGCCCACTCCCTCTTGAAAGATGTCTTGCGCGTCGGTTCGATTGCGCCCATACCGCAGGCAAATCCTAAACCAGTACGACTCGTGCTGCTCGTACAATCGGCGAATGGCTATTTTATTTCCTTGTTGTGCTTTTCGTATCAAGGGGCGATTGGTTGTAGGTAGTAACTAATCCTTTCACTTCTACATAGCTAAAGATAGGAAGAGGGGTTGCCTAGAGTGCAATTTTTTTAATTCCTTTGTTGAACTATAATGACTAATTGAAAGACCATGAAAAGAAATATAACCGTATTCACCATCTTAGCATTACTTCAGGCATCAACCTTATACAGTCAGCAGCACTCCACTACAGCTATTTACACGGCCTCCATCGACGCCGTGCTCAACATTACAGGAGACACCATCAGCGGGCAACCTGTACTCGTTTTAGCACCCGCTTTTTATGCTAAAAACATAAAGACCTATAAAGGGAGTCACCAAGTGACCTACATATCCGGGTTCGGAGCACCTCAAAAAGTGTGGATCGGGAAAGCGTTGACCTATCTGGATATATCGCCGCTCACGGTAACAAAAGGGGATATACTAGTCATTATAAGAAGGAGTACTGTTACTTACAAATCCAAACGGAAATGGAAGCTTGCTAATGATGATAAACGCTTTTTTTATGTAACATTTAGGTATAGCGATCTTTTAGGTGGCTATCAGCTGGTTAGCACTACGGAAGGGAGGTATTGTCCGGATACAGTAGATTGAGGGGGGACTAGAGATCAAGTAACCGCTAGAAAACTAATAATATTCCAAAAATAAAAAAGAAGCCTGGGACTACAGCTTGCCCAATGACAGCCTTTTGGTGGATTATGCTCAGGGCCTGCCAGCCCCAAGGTTCCCACCGTATCCACGCCTTCCAGTCGCCCGGTTGGCGTAACTGCCAGATGCCAGATTGGTACTGCCGAAGCAGTAGCTACATTGTGGTTGTTCGGCACCTTAGACTTGGCTTGCATAGCAGCTCTTTTCGTCTGCGCTTTGCAACGCGGGGAGGTTGGGCCTCCACCATTAATTAGGCGTTCTCCAGAGCTTGCTCTGAAGCCGGCCTAAAAGAATGTGCACCACCTAGCGGTTGCTTGCGGCAACCACTAGTCCGTGTATTGCAACGGACTTAGGCAACTACTATGCCACAACGCCCGGAACTTTCGCTTTTATGATATTTGGTGGGAATCGAACCCACAAACTCTGAACCCAAATCAGATGTCTTACCAATTAGACGACAAATGCAAAGCCTCCGGACAGATAGAAGAAGCGCTCCGGGTGTAGCTCCGTAGATTTTAGCCTACAGAATACTAAACTCCTTCTTGCAAATTTCCCAATTCACGGTACTTCAGGACAACGATCCGTTACCAGACACTTGCCCTTGATACTGGTGCTAGCCCAACAATTAGTGGATAGCCAATTGCTGACCAACAGCCTACAACTTTCGCTTTTGGTGTCTCCACCTCAAACCGGCAGTCCGCTACCGGTTGTACCCATCCCTCGCTATCTCAGCGGTCGCCCCTGATAGCCTGGATGTAATACGCTAGTTGCTTGCTTGCTCCAACGCCCCGAGGGACGTCTCCAGCAGTACTGCTACTCTGCCAGATTTAGCTTCATTACTGAAGTTATGTAAAGACTGCAAGCGGCCTACCTGAGCCGAAACTCAGGGTTTTCTTTGCTTTAACCTTTTTAAGAGCATGTTTGGACTTTACCCTTTCGGCTGTGCTTGCCAAATTTTACCCTGCGCTGCGTTACTCTTTAGTCGCGTAGTTATACTATGCTCCTGCATCGTGCCTTGCTCAGGACAAAATTTGGCGGCGCTCGCTCAAAAAGCAAAATCCAAACATGCTCTAAGACCTTGCGGAGAAGGTGGGAGTCGAACCCACACGAGTCGTGAACTCCGAGCTGTTTTCAAGACAGTGTCCACCGCCAGTTGGCTTGCTCCTCCGGGTTAGAAAATTTAGAATGACGAGTAAAAGGATGAGAAATCCGCAAACGACCTAGCGAAACCTTAGGAAGCTAGTTTCGACTGGGAGGCTTGGGACACTTTCCCCGATGGCGTCGATTGATGTTCGTATTTGCAGATCATTGTGGTAATTGTTATAATTTACAATCCCATAAAGCAGGTTCTGGTGAGATAAGTTCCCGATGAGCTAAAAAAATGATGGATAATGAAAAAAACGAATGCTATCCGCATCTTGGAGCGGCACAAGATAGCTTACGATACCGTGGCCTACCAGTATGATCCAGCAAACTTAGCGCTCGATAAGATTGCTGCGGACAACGACTTAGAATTGAAGGCCGTCTATAAAACCCTAGTTGCTAAAGGGGATAAAACAGGAGTGGTTATCGCGGTGGTAACAGGCGATCAGGAGCTGAATTTCAAAGCACTAGCTAAGGCAAGTGGCAACAAAAAAATCACTTTAGTCGCAGTGAAGGAGCTGCAAGGCTTGACGGGCTATATTCGAGGGGGTTGCTCGCCATTAGGCATGAAGAAGGAGTATCCCGTTTTTATAGAGGCAGTTGCAGAGCAGCTTGAGCAGATGTATGTGAATGCAGGGGTACGTGGGGTGCTGGTGGGGCTTTCGCCAAATGAGCTGGGGCGTGCTACGAAAGGGGTGTTTGCGGAGATTTGTTGAAGGTGGGCTTTAAAAATCTAAACACATGAAACGAATCATGGTCATCGGCTGCTGCGGAGCGGGAAAATCTACCTTCGCCAAACAGCTGCAAGCAAAGACGGGGCTTCCCCTCATTCATCTGGACAAAGAGTACTGGAAGCCGAATTGGGTAGAAACACCATCCGAAATGTGGAAGGTGAAGAAGCAACAGTTGGTACAGCAAGAGGAATGGATTATCGATGGTAACTATGGTGGTACGATGGAGATGCGCATGGAACGAGCAGATACTGTCATTTTCTTGGATCGCTCTCGTTGGCTTTGCCTCTATCGCGTGATCAAGCGGACGCTGCGGGACTATGGCCGCGCTCGTGAAGATATGGCAGAAGGTTGTGTAGAACGCTTTGATTGGAAGTTTCTAATGTACGTATTCCACTTTCCTGAACTAAAGCGGCCAGATATTTTGAAACGGCTTGCTCGCCTCCCTTCGGATAAAAAAATAGTGACCTTATCATCGGATACGTCCATAGCGCGATTTCTGAAACAGCTACAGCCGAACAACTGGAAAGGATAGTATCGATAACTGTTGTTATGGACATTGGCATTAGATTTGCTG
>JBCCRH010000264.1:0-8649 GCA_039208045.1 Bacteroidota bacterium | reverse complement strand
TTTGCGTCAAGCAAAACCGGCTGGATGCCTGGCATCGGATAAGAGGCAAAACAAGGTTTGGTATCGGTAATTCCAGGAAGCGGGGTGATCATAATACCTCCAGTTTCCGTTTGCCACCACGTATCAACAATAGGTGCATTGCCCTTACCTATTTTTTCATCATACCATACCCAGGCTTCTTCATTAATGGGCTCGCCCACACTGCCCAGCACTTTGAGGGAACTCAAATCATAGCCCTCGGTGTATTTATCCCCCTGCGCCATCAGCGCTCGGATGGCAGTAGGAGCGGTGTAGAATTGGTTAACCTTGTGCTTTTCTACTGCTGCCCAGAAGCGCCCAGCATCCGGATAAGTGGGAACCCCTTCAAACATGATAGTGGTTGCACCTGCCAGAAGTGGCCCATATACGATATAAGAGTGCCCGGTAATCCACCCAATATCTGCCGTACACCAGTACACATCACCGTCTTGGTATTGGAAGACATTTTTAAAACTAAAGCAAGTATACACCATATAGCCACCACACGTATGCACGACCCCTTTAGGCTTTCCAGTAGAACCAGAGGTGTAGAGGATAAAGAGCATATCTTCTGAATCCATCTCTGTAGCTGGGCAGTCCGGCGATTGTGGGTCTACTTCTTCATGCCACCACTTATCGCGACCTTCCACCATTGGAATGTCATGGCCCGTATTTTTGTGTACGAGCACCGTTTCTATGCTGTCGCAGCCCATCGCTAGGGCGTCATCTACCACTTTCTTTACGGGTATGTGCTTGGGGCCACGATTGTTAAAATCAGAGCAGATCACCATTTTACAGGTAGCATCTTTGATCCGGTCAGCTAGTGCCTGTGCCGAAAAACCTGCAAATACGACGGAGTGTACCGCACCAATACGCGCGCAAGCCAGTACTGCAATAGCTAATTCCGGCACCATCGGCATGTAGAAACAGACGCGATCTCCTTTTTCAATCCCATTTGCCTTAAGCGCATTGGCTGTTTTGCAAACCGCAGCGTGTAACTCTTTGTAAGAATAAGTCTGTACAGGATCATTTGGGTCATTTGGCTCAAAAAGAATAGCAGTTTGATCGCCTCTGGTTTCGAGGTGGCGATCTAGGCAGTTTTCAGTGATATTGAGCTTACCACCTACAAACCACTTGACGTCAGGTTCTTTAAAATTCCACTCCAGCACTTTGTCCCATTTTTTGCGCCAGCTAAAAGTATTGGCTTGTTCTTCCCAGAATCCCTCCGGGTTGTCAATGCTTCTTTTGTACTCCGATTGGTATTCGTCTAGCGACTTGATTTGTAAGGTCATGATTTTTGAATTTTATTTTCTATATATCTATATAATTATATTTGTTTATGCAAAAAAATATCAGCCGTAGGCTACTGTCTCATTTAAGGTGTTGATTAATTCATCATTATCAAATGGCTTGGTGATGTATACTTCTGCTCCATTATCGTATCCGCGAAAACGATCCTGTTGGGTTCCTTTTGCAGTAAGAAAAACAATCTTGGTATCGGAAAATTGTACATCTGTTCGGATAGCTTTTGCGACTTCAAACCCATCCATTTCGGGCATCATCACATCTAGCACGACAATATCTGGAACAATGGTATACATGCGCTCTAGCGCTTCTTTCCCATTGGAAGCTTTATACACCTGATATCCTTCTTTAGTTACCAAAAATTCTAAGGCAACGAGGATATTGGGTTCATCATCGACTAATAATACTTTTGTAGATGCTCTTAGTTTCATACAATTCTAAAGACCAAATAAAATTGTTCGAATCGAATAATGCTATGGATAAAGTTATAATAATTTGATGAAATAACGAATAATTCATCAGAATCTTAATCAATGATTTTAGTCACCTTTGGGAAGACTTACCTTGAAGCTCGTTCCGTGCGATGGTGTGCTGTGTACGCTAATCGTTCCTCCATGCTGTTCTACAATGGTTTTGCAAATCGATAGGCCAAGTCCACTGCCTTTAGGCTTGCCACTTTGCTGAGAGGTTACTTGTATAAATTTCTCAAAAATGAGTTTCTGGTCTTTGGGAGAAATAGGCTCACCATTATTCCAAATGCTGAATACGAACTGATCAGACAGCGCATGTAGCTCCACTTTTATTGCTCCTTTATTGCTGTCGCAAAATTTTATAGCATTGGAATAGAGGTTTTGAATGAGTTGGGTGAGCTGATCATAATTACCAGCAAATGGGATTGCTTGCTCCGATATATGCGTTTGGTAATCAATCTGTTGCCTGTTGATTCGAGCCAGTAGCCCAGCTTCTACGCTTAGGACAATTTCTTTAAGGTCAACCTGCTGTATGGTAGATTTAGAAGGTAAAGACTGCAACTTTTCTAGGTCTAAGACTTGATTAATTAGGCGCGTCATCCGCTCTGATTCTTTGACGACAATACCGAGGTAGCGTTCTTTTTCTACTTCTGGTAGGTCCTTATGGTCCAAAATGATTTTGGATAAAGATTTGATAGAAGTCATAGGGGTGCGCAGCTCATGGGTGACGGTGGTGATAAAGTCTGCTTTTAGCAAGTCTAGCTCTTTGAGTTGTTCATTGGCTTGCTGGAGTTGTAGGGTGGTCTTTTCTAGTTCGGTAGATTTTTTTTCTAATGCCTTGCTATACTCGATAATTTCTTTGGTCTGCTCTAATATTTTGAACATCTCTTCGAGGCTGATGGGGTCGGCTTTAGAGACTGAACCAATGATGACTTTTGCGGAAGCAGCACCTATGGAACCAGCGAGGTGAGTTTCGGTATAGTTGACTAATTCGGCATCAGCAATTTTAGTGCTGCTGAGATCGATCTTATTGGTTGACTCGTAGGCTTGGAAAAGTTGATTAGTACGACCAATACCCAAAAAGCGCTCTAGTAGTATGCGTAAGTCTTTGACGCGTGCCTTTCGCCGCATTACTTCATAGTTGGCAGCGCCATATTGGTATTTGTAAATATCCACAAAAATATCTGCTTGGCTTACTTCTAGCTGTTGTGGAGTGGTATAAATGGAAACTATGAAATAGGCAAGGCTATTAAACAACAGACTCCAAAAAGCAGCATGTGAGATGGTACTCATTCCTTCTGATCCAAATAGATGGTAAGGGTGTAGCCATTCAATGCCTAAAAAGCCAGTTTCGAGTAGGGTGCTTGGAAAAATACCTGACTCCACCAAAGTCGGAAATGGAAGGCAAAACCCCCAAGTAAACAAGCCAATAATTAGTCCTGCAATAGCCCCTAATTTTGTTCCACGTTTCCAGTATAAGCCGCCGATAATAGCCGGTAAAAACTGAGCAATAGCCGTAAATGAGATGAGGCCAATAGAAACCAAGGTATAGCGCTCACCCACTAGTTTGAAATAGCCGTAGGCGAGTAAAATAACTACTGCAATACTAAGGCGGCGTAAGCCCAGTAGGCGCTGCGAGAGATTAGATGCACTATGCTCTTTGATCAAGCTGGCATTAAGTAAAGAAGGGAGGAGTAGATGATTACTAATCATAATACTAAGGGCAATCACAGCAACAATCACCATACTTGTTGCCGCAGCAAAGCCACCAATACCCGCAAGTAAGGCTAAACCCGATTGCCCAAAATGTAAAGGCAAACTCAATACAAAAGTATCCGGCTCATAGGAAGTGCCAGTCAGATTCATCAGCCCTGCCAAAGCAATTGGAATGACGAAAATATTGATGAGCAAGAGGTATAATGGAAATAGCCACGACGCAGTAGAAACAAACTTCGGATCGGTATTTTCCACTACCGCCACATGAAATTGGCGCGGCAAAAACAAAATGGCAGACATCGATAGGAGTACCAGCCAGAACCACTCCCAGCTGTCAATTCCTACATTATCAAAATCAAATAAGCGAACGATAGTATCGTATTGGTACGCTTGATTAAACAGGTCGCCAAAGCCCTTATACACCCCAAAAGTAACAAATACCCCCACTGCAATAAAAGCGAATAATTTGAGCAAGGACTCAAAGGCAATCGCCGCTACTAAGCCTTCGTGACGTTCATTAGGATCAAGATTCCGAGTACCAAATAAGATGGAAAAGACAGCCAGCGCTATGGCAATGTAGAGCGATGAATCGAGATAAAAAGGGGTCTCTACTTGTGCAGTAAGCGTCGGGATTTTTCCCAAAAGGATGTCAAAACTAACCGCAATAGCCTTGAGTTGGATAGAAATGTAGGGGATAATGCCAAGCACCGCAATGATGGTCGCAAGAATTCCCAAGAACGTGCTTTTCCCATAGCGGGAGGAAATAAAATCGGCAATAGAAGTAATACGTTGCGCTTTACTAATGACGATGATCTTGCGTAGCACGATCATCCAGAGCGGTGCGCAGATGGTCGGCCCAATATAGATAGGCAAGAAACCGAGGCCAGCTGAAGAGGCTCTACCTACACTTCCGTAAAAGGTCCAAGCGGTGCAGTATACAGCCAGAGAAAGGGCATAAATAAAGGGATTAGAAACGATGCTCTTTCCCATCTTACTGCGTCGATCGGCGATATAGGCAATCAAAAAGAGAGTGCCGATATAAAAAATGGAGGTGGTTATGATGATGCCTGGGCTCATGCTGTCATTAAAGGTCGCTATCGGTAGTTTTATCGGATGCAATCATCCATCGCGTTAGCAAAATAATAAAAAGCCAGACAATGAAGATATAGAGGAATAAACTTGGCAGCCCAAAGAAGCGATCGGTAGTACTGAAAAGACCAATAATGGGGTAATTGAACAGGAGAAGCGCAATAAAAAAGAGTGCTAGTAATTTTAGATGTTTGTTTTCTGCCATTTGTTGTTGTATAGGTGCCACACAAAAAGGAAGCCGTAAGAAACAAGTTCTTGGGCTTCCTCAAAAATACTATTTGTTAACCAACTTTATCTCGACTACGCTCGATAAAAGTTACACTCGCGCCTGCTCACTCTGTCGTTCTTCAGGGGTAGGAATAAGCCCAAAATAAGAGGGATTAATAAGCTTGGTCTTGACAATAGCCCATAGGAAAAGTAGGGCAAATGCACCCAAAGCTAAGGAGACAAACATATTCCCTTGCAATTGTGGTTCGATGTAGAATCGTCCGAAGAGGGTGGCCAAAATATAGAGGGTGACAAAAAGATCAGATGCCTTGCGGCCGAGTGGAAATAGTTTCATGGTGTTGATGGTTTAAGAGTAGCAAGACTGGCCGGAGGCCAATCTTGCTGTATCGAGAAAAAGTTGATTACAAATAAGAGGGTTAGTGCGCATGCGCTGCTCCAGCACCAGCTGGAATACGGATATTTTCTACAATATCTTGTACTTCTGTTGGAGGAGGAGCGGTTGCTCTAGATACTGCAAAAGCTACAATTAGATTGACAAACATGGCTACCGTACCAAAGCCTTCTGGCGAAATGCCGAACCACCAAGCTGATTTAGGAGGTACTTCATCTACAAACCATCCTAGCTTGTATACGGCCATGTAGCCAAACATGAGGGTGATACCCACAATCATACCCGCCACAGCTCCTTCGCGATTCATCCGCTTATCGAATATACCCAGGACAATAGCGGGGAAGAAGGAGGCGGCAGCGAGGCCGAAGGCTAGGGCGACAGTGGCCGCCACAAAGCCCGGCGGATTTATACCAAAGTAACCGGCAACAACTACTGCAAAAGCTGCACCAATACGTGCCCACATCAATTCTCCTTTCTCAGAAATATCGGGCTTGATTTGCATCTTGATTAAATCGCGAGAGATAGCGGTAGAAATTACTAGAAGCAGACCTGCTGCTGTAGATAAGGCGGCCGCCAAACCACCAGCTGCAACCAGTGCAATGACCCAGTTAGGTAGGTTAGCAATTTCAGGATTCGCCAATACCATGATATCGCGATCAATCGTCAATTCGTTATTTTCAGCAGCATTTACATACTGGATCTTTCCATCTTTGTTCTTGTCTTCGTATTTGATCAAACCGGTACCTTCCCATTTTTTAAACCATTCTGGCATGGAGGTGTACTCGGCATTACTTACGGTGTTAATCAAGTTTACTCTCGCAAAAGCGGCAATAGCAGGTGCAGTGGTATAAAGGATAGCAATAAAGATCAATGCCCATCCCGCAGAAATCCGCGCATCTTTTACGCGAGGTACCGTGAAGAAACGCACAATTACGTGCGGCAAACCCGCTGTACCAACCATTAGTGCAAACGTAATACAGAATACATCAATCATAGACTTGGTACCAGAGGTGTACTCTGCAAAGCCCAGTTCTGTATGTAGCTGATCCAATTTGTCGAGTAGCGCCATGCTAGACCCATCGGTTACTTCGCCCAACAAACCAAGCTGAGGAATCGCATTGCCCGTCATCGCGATAGAAATAAAGATGGCAGGCACCATATAGGCAAAGATCAATACACAATACTGTGCTACCTGCGTGTAGGTAATTCCTTTCATACCTCCCAATACAGCGTAGAAAAATACGATACCCATACCGATATATACGCCCATGTCAATAGGAACTTCAAGGAAGCGAGAGAATACCACGCCCACACCGCGCATCTGGCCAGCTACATAGGTGAACGATACAATGATCGCACACACTACTGCTACCGTACGAGCCACATTAGAGTAATAACGATCACCGATAAAATCGGGGACGGTAAACTTGCCAAATTTTCGGAGATAGGGGGCCAGCAGGAGGGCTAAGAGCACATAGCCACCAGTCCAGCCCATCAAGAATACACCACCGTCATATCCCATAAAGGAGATCAATCCGGCCATCGAAATAAAGGAAGCAGCAGACATCCAGTCGGCAGCCGTTGCCATACCGTTTGCAATAGGCGGAACACCACCACCTGCTACATAAAATTCAGCAGTAGAACCTGCTCTGGCCCAAATAGCAATACCAATGTAGAGCGCAAAGGTGAGGCCAACTATTATAAAAGTCCAAGTTTGAACACTCATTTTCTTTTGTTTTAGTTTGTTTTTTTATTTTGAATTCTGTCAAGAACTAAAGCTTAGTCCTCACTTACGCCGTATTTCTTATCCAATTTGTTCATTAGGTACACGTACACGAAGATCAATGCTACAAACACGTAGATAGAACCTTGCTGAGCAAACCAGAACCCTAGTTTAGCACCACCCAAGCGTACGGCATTTAAGGGTTCTACCAGGAAGATTCCCAACACATAGGATACCAGAAACCATACTGATAGCAAAATGGCAAGGTAGGTCAGGTTTTCTCGCCAATAGGCTTTTAAATTTGTATCACTCATAAGAATAGAATTAAGAAGGTTAACAATAAATTATAGGAATACATGCAACTGGAGTCTCAACTGACTCAAGGTGTTATTATCGCCAGTATCTAGAATAGCACCCTCTCTAATGTCATTAGTGATTTGGTGGTATTCCAGCGTAATCTTAGCGAAGTGACCATTGATATAGTAGTTGAGACCGACATCCAGTGCACTGATATTTTCGTCTAAGCCATCATAGCTACCCGATTGGAAGGCTAAATAAGGCATGAGTTTCGCTTCTTTGAAGTAGAGTCCGAGTTGGCCATACACATTAGTACCAGTACCTGCCCAACGCGAAACGTAGTTTTCGCCATAGTCGAAGTTTTGGAAAGCGACATAAGCATTCACTGCTCCAAGTGAAATGGGCATATCTACAAAGGCATCCAACGCAAAGTGTAAGACGTTTTCGTGCTCGCCAGTAGCGTTATCGAACATGCCATTAGGGTGCGCAAAGAAGCCTGCTCCAATACCGAATACTTTTTTCTTACCAAAATAAGTACCCACCGCGTAGGGAAGCTTAGTAGATTCTGTATCGAATAGATTGTAGCGGAAATACCCTTCAATGATCATTCGGCCAGTAATATCGCCAGAACTAGTTTCTGGTGTAGCAGCACCATCATAGGTTAGCGTGCTCGCCTTAGTACCAAAGTCTGCACCTGCACCTAATGGGTTGCGCCCAGGATTATTAAAAGCAATACGATAATCAAACTTACCAATGGCCCCTTTGGCATAAATACCCAAGTGACGCGCAAACTGATCGGTAATACCGAGCGAGTGCCAAGCAGCAAAAGGACGGGATTGATCAAGCGTCATGAAGTTCAGCGTACTTTGATTCGCCAAGCGAGTCATCCCCTTCCAGTAATGTAGGCCAGCACCAATATATAGCTCATCTAGTACTTTTAATTCTGCCCAGGCATCGTGTAAGAACATCTGAGGGGAATTGCCATTGTTACCTAAAGAAGTAAGGTTACCTGGCGTCAATCCATTCAAACCAAAGTGGGTCAAGATCAAGAACTTGGGAGAAATTTGGGCGTACGCCAAAAAACGAGATCTACGAATACTCACCTCTAGGCTCGTATTTGCATCTTCATCGGATAAATTGTTAGTGGTGACCCAAAGCTGGTGCCACATGATAAAGCGGATATACTTATTGCCGTCTTTATCGAGCTTTACCGTCAAAGGCTTATAAGAATGGTCTATTTCATCCTTTGCCTTTTCTTGGGCTTTTGCAGAAATGCTAAAAATGCCTATCAACAAGAGGCCAATAAAAGTTAGTCGTGTTAGTTTCAGATACATACCAAATACTTTTTGTAAAGAATTTTTTCAGTGATCAATCTGCAAATTGTTTCACTAAAGTATATAGATATGTATATA
>JBCCRH010000263.1:0-8668 GCA_039208045.1 Bacteroidota bacterium | reverse complement strand
GTTTTCCCGACCTTCAGGTCGTGTTTACGTCTTCTTCTGCATTAGACATTTTAAAAGGTGAATCCGACTTAATCCGCCGAGTGTTGATTTATGAGCTAGGTGGCTTATCTTTTAGAGAATATATTGCTTTTGTACATCAGGTAGACTTTCCTGCCTACAAGCTCTCTACAATCATTGATAGTCATCAAAAAATCGCTACAGCGATTAATGCTAAGATAAAGCCAATAGCCCTTTTTAAAGAATATTTGGAGAGTGGCTACTATCCTTATGGACAGTCAGAAGCTAAAGAGCTATTCCAAAAAAGGCTCTTGCAAGCATTGGAGGTTGTTTTGCAATCCGATATCAATTACATCTATGGTTATACAACGGAAAATACCGTCAAAATCAAGAAACTACTAGGCGTAATATCAGAATCACCGCCCTTTTCGATCAATATTTCGAAGATTGCGCAAAAACTAAATATTAGCAGAAATACAGTCAGTAACTATTTGCATGCGCTACAAAATGCGGGTACACTTCGCTTTGTAAATCGCATGGGCAGAGGCGTGGCCACCTTACAGAAGCCAGACAAAATCTACCTAGACAATACGAATTTATCTGTAGTCCTAAAGTCTACAATCGATAGAGGAACCTTGAGAGAAACTTTTGCCTTGAATCAACTTCAGAATGCAGGCTATACCCTTACACTCCCACCAAAAGGAGATTTTTTTGTGGAAGAAGCCGGACTTACGCTAGAGATTGGTGGTAAGAATAAAGCCTTGAAACAAGTCCAAGACATTAGTAAGAGCTACGTTTTTGCAGATGATATGGAAGTAGGTTTTGGGCGTAAAATTCCTCTGTACTTGTTGGGGTTTTTGTATTAAGTATCGTGTAACAAAAATAAGTTTTAGGGCTACGCGGATTACAAATCCACTGAGCGCGGGCCAAGCTTTAAAGAAAAAAGCCTAGCACGCGCTTAGCGGATTTGCAATCCGCTATAGGGGATTAAGCATCCTGTAAAGCCTCGCCCATACCCCTACCCCCTCGGCCACCAAGGAAAAAAAGCCGGCGTCCGCCGAATATACTCCGCATACTGCGGCTTGGTCTCTTTCAGGCTTGATTCGAGCATCGCTACGCCACTAACCCGAAGCAGCAAAAACGTCATCAGCGCAGGGCAAAATACAAAGTACAGCCCGTAGGGATGCGCCAAAGCAAAGCAATAAAAGCCCCACCACACCATCGCATCACCAAAGTAGTTAGGATGGCGGGTGTAGCGCCATAGGCCGGTATCAAGCACGTTCCCTTTATTGGTAGGCTTTCGCCTAAATTGCATCAGCTGCCAGTCACCCACCGCTTCAAAGAAAAGGCCAATGGCCCAGATAAGGAGCCCCAAGTAATCCGTCCATGCCCAGTCGATTGTTCGGCTTAAAGCCGGAACGAAAACCAAGGCAATTATCCAGAGCAGCAGCCCTTGCAGAAGAAAAACTTGAAAGAAAGAGCGCCACCACCAGATCGCTCCATGCTCGACTCGCCATTGCGCATAGCGAAAATCCTCGCCCTTGCCCAAGTTGCGGATACTGAGATGGATGAACAAGCGCAAGCCCCAAATAATGACGAGCAATAGCAGCACCTTAGCTCCAGAGGTATGCGAACTAAAAAGAGTGAAATAGGCCACTGCTAAGCCTACAAAACCAAGGCCCCAGAACAAATCAGCGATGCTGCTATCTCGTAGCACCAAGCTTAGCAACCACAAGCTGGTCAAGGTTCCAATAAGGCCTAACAATGCATAGCCAGGTATTAGCATAAGTTCTTATTTCTTTTTTAATTAATAACCCATTTGCTGCGGCTAATCACAGCAATCATTTATTTGGTCACATATTATATGAAAAATAATGTGTTAAGACTGTTCGACACTCAAAAAATCGCTACCTTAGCAGTAGCTTAATGATAATTATTTGAATTTTATTCAACGCGTTAGGTTAACAATTAGCTTTGAGAGACGAAATTTAAATTAAACCTAACAAGCACTCCACAGCGACACTAACTTTTTTGAAACGCAATACTAACGCTATTAACTGGTCTGCATAGGCCCGGTATGTTTATGCAAATAGATCAGTTGATTAGGCAGTAAATGCGTTGGTTTACTGATGAAACAAATTTACGTCTCATGAACAAGACAAATGTACACAAACACTGTGGGGCTAGTGTTGTCACTATGCTATTGCTTTTTTTTGCATGTCCTATTTTTGCACAAATTGACCTCACTATTACCACACCTTCCGAAATCAATCGCTGTAGTGGCAGTGAAGTGGTTACCATTTCTATCGAAAATAATACGGGAGAAGCTGTATCGAATGTTACTGGAATGCTGAATGCGCCGACAGGAATAGCGCAGACAATATCCAGTGGTTCGGTGAGTTACAGTACAGGGACTACCATTGCCATTCCTGACCTTATGGATGGCGAGCAGCTTTCTTTTATGCTAGAGCTTTCTGCAAATTGTGATCTGGTGGGTACTTCTATCGACTATACTTTTGAGGTGAATCACGATCCTATTACGGGCGGTATATCCAGTGCGAGTGCTACTTCTGGCACCTTTCCAGTGCGTTCTGGTGATCCAGCTATTACCACTTCTATGCCCAACACTTTTGATGGCTACTTGGGCTTTATGGAAACGGTAAATTCTACAGTAGTGAACAGTGGAGATGGCCCAATTGAACTGCTATATTATTGTGTAGAAGACAACGCCAACGCACAACTCAATGGCATCAGCGTATCAGGCATTACGCTTAATGCAGCAGTGGGCATTTCCAGCGGTTTTGATTGCTTTGAGATTGGGCCGATGGAGTTTATCGTGCTTTTTGGGGTGCCATTTATGCCAGCAGGGGAGAGCTTGGTGGTGGAAGAAGCATGGGAAATTACTACCTGTGCAACCCCAGCAGATAATATTAACCGACGGGCGCAATTTGGATGTAGCGGCAGCACGGACTGCCTTATGGAACCCACTTCCAGCTTTCCTGAAACCGTTATTGAATTCAATATTCCCGATCCTATACTGGATGTACAGATAGAAGCGCCTGCCGAGTTTTCGCAATGCGGGCCTATAGAAACTATATGTGTGACGGTCACTTACAGCGGCCCTGCTCCCATGCTCACCAACCTAAGCGGCACCTTAGATTTGCCGACAGGCATGGTGATATCCAACCTTCAACCTAAGACGGGCGGCCCAGTTACCCAAGGCGCCACAGCCACCAATTTTAACCTACCCGATTTGGCTATGGCAGCACCCGGCAATGTGGTCGCCTTCAACTTAGATATTCAAGCCACTTGCGATTTTATAGGGCAGGACGGCACCTACGAATTTACCGTGACCCACGACCCCCTTTGCGAAACCAGCGAAACCCAAGAATCACAAGAGTCAACGACCTTCTTTGTACAAGAAGCAGACCTTTCTATTCCTACCTCTACTCCTACGGTCATCGATGCCTTTTTTGGCTTAGTAGAAACCATCAGTACGACGGTGGCCAATGGTGGAAATGGTAGCTTAGATAATATTTTTTATTGCGTAAGCCCCAACCCTAATTTGACCCTAGTCGATCTACAAGTAGGTGGGGTAAGCTTGCTACCTGCTGCGACTTCTACCCCTGGCTTCGATTGTTATATCATTGGCCCGGATGCCCTAATGGCGGTCTTTGGTACCCCTTTTATGCCCAATAATTCTAACTTAATAGTGGAAGAAAGCTGGGAAGTAACTGATTGTACTATCCCCACCCAAGATATTCTAAGGCGTGTACAATATGGCTGCCAAGGCACCATCGATTGCCAAGCAAAACCACAATCAAGTTTTCCAAATACAGGGATTAACTTTGGCGTAGCCATCCCTGATCTAGATGTATCGCTTACCAGCATTAGCCGCCCGGCGTGCTTTGTGGACAACCTCACGCCAGTAGATATTACAATTACCAATAATGGTACGGCACCTGCAAAAGATATTGTCATTAGTATCTCCGCAGGTGGTGGCGCCATCGATTTAACGAATTATGCTATCACCCCATCTGGCACTGGAATGCCCGAAACAATGATCGATCTCGTCAACACCGATCCCCTCGACTGTACGATGGGGGTAAAGAGTATCCGAGATACCATCCGTGCGTTTAATCTGGAAGTAGGGGAGTCTTTATTGATACACTACGACCTTTTGCACGTATGTGGCTGCAACAACTGCTCGCTGGATGGCATTTACGAAAGTACCTTTCGGGTAAATAACTACGATGATTTGTGTGACCGAGCTATTAATGAAAGCCCTTCGGTAGGCTTGGATGAATTTGATGCCTTTATTACTGGTTTTGTGGAAGGCCCATTGGATATGGTGAATGGTCAAAAAAGCACTATTGAGTATACGATTACGGGCATGCAGTTGGATTGGTTTATCAATGATTACCCAGATGCTTATCTCGAAACGTTCTTTGAGATTCCTTGTGGCTTAGACTATGATCCCACTTCTGTGGTATTTATGGATCGCAACGGGACGGTATGGCCAAGCTGCGAGGAAGATGCACCCGATTCGGGTGGAGATGACGTGATTCGGGTACGCTGGTGTCAGGCGGATCGGCCGAATAACTTTATTCGCGGAAGCGGCGCTTCTATGGCGATTTGCGTGATTGCCGATTGCGCGGAAAAGCCTGCGGCTACGGCTTGCGCCAATCCAGTGTTTGATCTACAGATTGCTCAAACGACCTTCATTACTATCGATGAAAGCTGCACCAATTGCCCAACGGAGAAGATATGGCAGCCAGAAAACTTGGAGACGCGGGTCTTTTGCCCCAATGTAGGTGGCTGTCCCCCCTGTGAAGGCTTGGTGTTTGACGATTTGAGTATTCTACGTGCCAACTATGGTATGGGAGATGCCAATAACGACCAAGTGCCTGACGGCCCTGTCGATCTCAATCTAGTTCAGCGCGACCGTTTCCTACAAGGGGATACGCTGCGAGCCATCTTCAATGGTACCGTGAGTGATCCTAACGATACGGATTGGACTTTTGGCTTTGCCACCATTCAGTTCCCCAATGCCAATTTTAGTCTGATTAACTCAGAGGTAGAAATCGTAGATGCCGACGGACTCACTTATACCTGCTCAGCAGTACTCACTACTTCGGATATGACGGCCAACCAGCTAGTGGTTGACTTCTCAGTGGATGTGCTCAATGCGCTGGGCTGCGGCTTGCCTACCAACTTCCAATTCGATCAAGGCGATCAAGTAAATGTATTGGTGAACTACCTCATTAAAGACCCTTTTGATGGGCTGGAGCAACAGATTATTTACGATACGGAGTTTTACCTTTCGGAAATGGCCTTTGGCCTTGGTGCAGTAGCAAGCTGTAATGATCGCCGTGCCCGTTTGACGCAAGTCGGTTTGCGCCTTGATGAAAACTGCCGTATTCGCGATTTTGGAGCCTGTACGGTTTCTAATTGGAATATTACTTACGAGCGGCACTTTGGAACCGAGTTTTTTGATGAATTCCCCTACGAGATTCGTCCAGTGGGTCTACCCCAAACGATTACTATTGTCAAACCCAGCGAGTTTAAATATCGGAAAGATGAATTTGGGGTGCGGCTACGCCAGCAAATTCCAGGTGCTAATAATATTGTCAACATTCCAAACGGTACCATTCCACCAGAATTTTTGTTACAAAATGGCGATACCATTACTTTCCTAGCCGAAACCTATTTTAATAGTCTCGGCGATAGTGAAATTCCTCCTGATGAAGGCTATCAGTTTGTCTTTTTCCCCGCCATCCAAGGCTCCTGCCAGTCGATTGCAGGAAACTATGACATGTCTTATTTCGCCAGCGAAAGTGTTGACGAGAATGTATACTGCACACCAACTTTGACGCGTGATACGGTCACCAAAACTTTTGAATATCGGGGTGGAGCAAGTTTGGAAGTCATTCCTGATCTTTCCAACATTCGCCTGTGCAGTGCTTCCGATACGGTTTTCCTTACGGTAAATAACCCAACGGCCAACGATGCCTTCAATGCCTTTTTGTATGTAGAAAGCCCGACAGGCGGGGTGATTCCCTTGGAAGTATTTGACGTAACCACCGATACTCCTATCATGGGCAATGACTTTGGCATTTACCCATTGGGTGATTTGCGAGGCGCCACTTCTACACGCATCAAAGTCGTCATTTTAGCTAATAATTGTGCGCCGGAGTCACTGGATTTTGTGGCCGGATGGGATTGTGAAAGCCTACCCACTACGGTGGATGAAGCGCTCTGTGCCGATCCATCAGTCGTCAATTTCACCAGTGCTGATGCTGGACTCAATCTCGATATTATTGATCCAGTAATGAACCAGTTTATTCCGCTTTGCGAAGAGGTACCGTATGAGGTCGAAATCCGTAGTACGGATTTAGGCTACTTGCGCGATATTGAGCTGCTATTTGATTTGCCGCCAGGCCAAGATTTGATTAGTGGCTCCCTAGAAATTGCAGTGCCGGCTGCTTCACAGGGGGGTACTTACGTAAATGCAGGGATAGACCCTACGCTCACTTCGGCGGGTTATTTTGTTGATGTATCAAGCCTTGATACCGAACTCACGGAGACCGGCTTGATTGGCTCTAAGGACCTTACTCAGAATAAAGTAAGTATACGGTTCCGCACCGAAACAACTTGTGATTACCTATCGGGTTCCAGAGCGCGCTTCCGCGTCAGAGGAAACTCTAACTGTGGTAATGCTATTCGCCCAGTTAGAAAGCCAGCGGGGCGTATTCGTATTACTACCCAACCGCCCTCTTTCAATGCTAGCGTTACGCTGGGCAACTTAGTCATTAATCCCTGCCAAGCCAACCAGACGACTTCCATTGTCAATGTGAGTATAGATAATGGTATTCCTTCGGTACTCGACTCGGTGCGCTACCTTTTGCCGGAAGGCATCACTTACGTAAATAACTCCTATCAGCCGCTCTTAAATGCTTCGCCTGATCCGCCACAAGTGCGTACTGAAGGTGGTAAGCAAATTCTAGTGTGGCCAATTGATCAGGTGGTGAGCCCTGGGCAGAATATCTCTTTTAGTGTGGCCATTAGCGCGATGGATATTGGTCAGTTCTGTGGAGAGTATGATTTAGAAGTAGAAGCCTTCTCGCGCGTTAATGAGCTGTGCGATATGATGACTTGCTCGGTTGCCATTCTGGCCGGTTCTGGTACAGGTACTATTACGCTTGCTAAGCCAGAATTAACGATCGATCAGCTAGATGCCGATCTAAGCATTACCAGCAGTACCAATGAAGGGCTCAGTGTATTCAATGCAGAAGTCTGCAATAACGGCGCTACCCTGCAAGCAGGACAAGAAATTAATCTGGACATCTATGAAGATGTAGATCGAAATGGCTTTCGCTCCGCCCCTGATATTCTCTTATTTACCATCAATCAAGTGCTAACGCAGTCTCTAGAGAATGGAGAATGTGCCCTCCTCTCCGGATCGGAAACCTTTACCGCAGGGACAGTGTGTACGATTATCGGCGTAGTAGACCCCAACAATACCTGTGCGTGTTCAGAGGTGCCTTCCTTCCAGGTTCGCCCGGAGGTAGAGATTATCTTTGACCAAGATGCACAAGTCTGTAGCCGAGAGCCCATAAATATTGGGCCGAACCTCATTAATGGCTACGATTTCGAATGGTTGAGTATCAATGGTTCTGACTTAGGAGCCTTAAGTGCGACTAATACAACACCGGTCACCTTTGTATTGCCAAATACTACAGGAGCACCAATTACTTACGAATATGCGTTGCGGTCGAGCACGTCTAATTGCTTTGTGTTTGATACGGTTTCCATCTTGGTTGCGCCAGAGCAAGTAGATTCAGTAGATGTATTGGCTTGTATGGGCGAATCGTTTGACCTACCCTCTCAAAATCTGAGTGGTAGCAATTTTATCTGGACCCCAGACACAGATTTATCATTTCCCTTTCCAGACTCTAGTTTTGCAATGGTAGATTTAGTAACGGTAGATGCAGTCTATGTGTTAGATTATATCGATAATGAAGGCTGCCCTGCTTCTTTTAAAGTGAATCTCACAGCAGTCGATTGTGGTAGTGCTAATACCGCGTTGGGTGATACTGTTTGGTTTGATTTCAATCTAGATGGCTTGCAAAGTCCAATGGAACCGGGCATTGAAGGTGTGGTGGTCAATTTATATGATGCCCTTACCGGATCGATCATTTCCTCAACCATCACCAACGCCGATGGCTTTTATATTTTCGATAATCTAGTGCAGGGCACCTACTTTGTGGAGTTTTTGCCGCTGCCTGGTTTTGTGGGTACCTTGGCGAATCAAGGTAGCGATGTGGACGATAGCGATGCCAATCCAATAACAGGTATTACGGGGAATTATTTTCTGCCTTGGGATACCTTCAATCCCACTGTTGACGCAGGTTTTATTCCTGATTGTACACTTGACTTGCAGGTGAGCTTGAGCGATTGTATTCCCTCTGCGGATACGGTGGCGCGTGAGGTGCGTATGACGGTCACTTGGTCAGGAAATCCCTATACCTACGATCAGTTTTTTGAAGCTGATACGATTGTGTTGTCGGCCTTGGGCGAAACCTTCAAAGTGGCTGCTGACACCTTGTTTGGTACAGCAACTGTCAGCTTTATCACGAATGCAGATATTCCCACAGGGACAATGATTACG
>JBCCRH010000262.1:0-8675 GCA_039208045.1 Bacteroidota bacterium | reverse complement strand
CCGCATTTTGGCAAGGGGATTTTGCTCTAAGACAAGGCGAAAAACGCAGACGATGCCCAGCATCGGCGAGGCTTTTCAACGCAGTATTAGAGCAAAAGAGCCAGCCATAAATCGAGAAGTTATTCTTTGACTGTTACTAAGAGCACAAATTTACAAAAATAGCATACCTTTTATGTAAGGGAACTATAAATCCTTTTGAAAGGTAGTATCTTTCCTCAAAAAGATGGCACCATATTGGGGTATTGATTTGGGAGGCACTAAAATAGAAGGAGTAGTGCTTCAAAGCGAGTCCAACACCAAAGTGATAGAACGGCTACGCCTCCCTACCGAAAGAGATAAAGGCTACGACCATATCCTCCAACAAATAGCTAGAGTAGTGAAGCAGCTTCAGCAGCAATCGGGTTTGCAGCCCAACGCTATTGGCATTGGCACGCCGGGCACGCTCGACCCGAGCACTCAACTACTCAAAAATAGTAATACGGTCGTACTCAATAATCGCCCGTTGAAGGCGGACCTAGAGGCTTTGCTAGGGCTTCCGGTAGTGATGGCCAATGATGCTAATTGCTTTGCTATTGCAGAGGCCCGCCTGGGGGTAGTACAGGAACAGGTACCTGATGCGCAGGTGGTTTTTGGTGTGATTATGGGAACGGGTGTGGGCGGAGGCTTGGTTATTAACGGTCGGGTACGCAATGGTAGGCATGGTATTACAGGAGAGTGGGGGCACAATTTTTTGGATGAATCTGGAGGAGAGTGCTACTGCGGCTTAGTTGGCTGTGTCGAAACGGTGCTGTCGGGGACTGGTTTAGAGCGCTTCTACCAGCAACAAGCAGGGGCACATTTGTCCTTACGGGAAATAGTAAAGCGGCATACGGCACAAACAGATGCGATCGCTACCCAAACGGTAGAGCGGCTGCTCTATTTCTATGGCAAAGCACTAGCTAGTATTGTCAATACCATAGACCCTGATGCTATAGTCATTGGAGGAGGCGTTGGTAATATCGACCTCCTGTACACAGAAGGACGCAAGTGGGTAGAACACTTTACTTTTAATGATAGCTTGAAAACTCCCATTCTCAAACCTGCCTTGGGAGATAGTGCAGGGGTGTTTGGCGCAGCATTATTAACGAGTTAACACAAAACTACTCATCTGTGTAGGTTTTTGAGGGCAGCATTCGACCTATACTTACGTTTTCTTTTTACTAAATCACCCGATTGTATTCTTATTTTAGCACCATGAGATGAAACAGTATGCCGCCGCTCTTTCTGAGTCCCTCCAAACAAGCGATTATATTTTACTCGCTCTTATTGTCGTGGGTCTGCTGGGCGGTGCTATTCTACTCATCCGAAGGTATGCGAAACAACAAAAAGAACGGGCAATTCAAGATTTGCGTAAGCAAATAGCACAAGACCTACACGACGAAATGGGCTCTCAGCTATCAGTCATCGGGCTGTATAGCGAGCTCATTCGAAATCACTTAAACCACCCTACCGCAGAGGTTCACGACTACTTAGATAAGATTATCCTTGGGACAACAGGGCTTTACCAATCCATGAAAGATTTAGTATGGGCATTGCAGACTCAGCAGGCAACAGTATCCCACGTGCTAGATAAAGTAGAGCATCGAGGAAATGCCCTTTTCGAGCCGATGGGAAGTCACTTTCGACTGATGGCCAATAAGAGCGATCTACAACAGTTGGTACTAAACGCTCGGCAGCTGCACCACCTTCTTTTTTTTCTACAGGAGGGTATGAATAATGCCTTCAAGCATGCAGCTTGCCAGTATTTTTTTATCGAAATAGCTAAGGAGCATCAACAGCTAATGATCGAGCTTTGGGATGATGGGAAAGGATTTGATCCTGAATCGATAGCCCAAGGGAGTGGCCTCACCAACATGAAGGATCGGGCCAAGAAGTTGAGCGGTCAATTCTACCTGCAAAGTGATCCAGGCGTGGGTACTTTGATCCGACTGACCATGCCGATAGGTTAACGAATTGGTATACACAACCCAATATTCTGTCGATAAAAACCAGGCTTTAACGAATATATTATCGGAAATTTCCTAAAATGGAGAAGCAACTTTTACGAGGAACATAAGTCCTTTTAGATATAGATTCACTAAGTGCAGAAATTTTATTAAGATTTTTATCATCCGACTAAAAAGACAAAAATGATTTCTGTAGCTATCGTTGATGATCAGCGCGACATCAGGGAGGGCCTACAGAACCTACTCAACACGACTGATGGCATCCATTGCACCAACACCTATGGTGATGCAGAGTCTGCCATCGAAGGCATTCCTGCTATCCGACCAGATGTGGTACTAATGGATATTGATCTGCCTGAAATGTCTGGTATTGATTGTGTGAAGGTTCTGCGCAAGCTAGCTCCTGATGTACCCGTAATAATGCTCACTGGCTGTATGGAAGATGCTTACATCTTCCAGGCACTCAAAGCCGGGGCATTTGGTTATCTTACCAAAAATGTATTTCCATCTAAATTAATTAGCGCAATCAAAGAAGTGCGCAAGGGGGGTGCCCCGATGTCTAATCAGGTGGCCCGAAAGGTGGTGGCATCGTTTAGCGTTCACTGTGTTACTCACGCTGACTTATCCAAACGCGAGCAAGAGGTACTTAATTTGCTCTGTGATGGAGAAAGCTATAAGACGATTGCCGATAAATTGTATGTAAGTACCAATACGGTACGCTTTCACTTAAAAAATATTTACAAAAAATTAAAGGTCACTTCTCGGCACGAAGCGGTACTCAAAGCGACGAGGCTGGGAAGGGCGTAATGTCTATTCAAACCGTATTTTAGTTAGAATTTTTAAGCAGTTTAGTCTATGCCACACGAGCTTAGTCTTGGCACTATCATGCTATAGGTGCTAGGGCTAAGCTTTTGTTTATCACATACTTACGTAAAAAATAAACTACTCAGTTGGGTGGGTAGTATGTGCCAATTCTTGGCCTACCTTGCAGGTGCCAATCAAACAAAAAAAGGTTGCACCGAGCGGTACAACCTTTCTACATTTTTCTCTTTGGAACTAATGAGAGTTTTTTTCATACTAATCCAATTGTTGTCGTGCTAACCCTAGCACGACAACCTTTAATGTTAACCAAATATAAAGAAAGCACTCAAGTTTCCAAAAAGAATACCAAGCCTTTTCATCGATACCTGTCATACGGCAGGGGTATTTATTCATTTTTTTTAGCTCAATAAAACACTAATTGTCAGTGCTTTAGCAGAGCTTTTATTTCATAACTATAAACTATTTATCATGAAAAGACTCTTGCTGGTATTTCCCATGCTCTTATTAGTTTGGGGTGCTGCAATAGCACAACGTACCATTAGCGGTACCGTAACATCGCCTGAGGGAGAGCCACTTATCGGTGCTAGCGTCGCCGTTAAAGGGACAAGCACAGGAACTGTAACAGAAGTGGATGGTTCCTATCAATTACGCATTCCCGATGGTAGTACCACTTTAGTATTTAGCTACACGGGCTATGCTCCCGAAGAAATTGCACTGGGTAACTCCAATCGACTAGATGTAAGTTTGTCTGAGCAAGCCACCATCCTGGAGGATATAGTGGTGACTGCATTGGGCTTTGAAACCAAACGCTCCAAAATAGGGGTGGCGTCCTCAACAGTGGACGGCGATGCCCTCGTTAGCTCTGGAGAGGTAGGATTGATTAACAGCCTTGCTGGTAAGTCAGCCGGGGTAAACATCGTCCAATCATCTGGTGAGCCAGGTGCTAGTTCGCGCATTCAGATACGTGGAGCCACATCTATTACCGGTGATTTGCAGCCACTCATTGTAGTGGATGGCATTCCCATTTTTAATGACTCTTACTATGGTCAAGGTTTTGGCGGACAAGGTGCTGGTTCTGGTGGTAGTTTGGGGTCAGGCGGAGGAGTGACCCAACAGTCGCGCCTCAATGACCTCAACCCGGAGGATATCGAAAGTGTGGAAGTACTCAGAGGGGCATCTGCTGCGGCTGTGTGGGGCTCGCGTGCAGCAAATGGCGTGCTTGTAATTACCACCAAAAAAGGACGCTACAATCCAGATAAAGATTACACGGTTGCGTTTTCTACCTCTGTTGCAATTGACCAGATTAACAAAAAGGTTCCTCTGAATACTACCTATGGTCGGGGCAATGGCATGCTATTTCAGGCCGTACCTACTGGTGGCCGCTCTTGGGGCGATAAAATTTCGGATCGCAAAGGTGGAATGGACAACTTTATTACAGACGTAAACGACCCTGGCTATGCTGGCCAATTCATTGCCAATGATGGAACAGTTTACTATGCCCTCGCCAATGGCACTCCTGACAATGTACATGGAGGAAAAAACGATACTGAAATCTTTGATCCTTACGAACAGCTCTTCCAATTGGGGGTCACTTATTCTAACACCCTTAGTGTAAGTACTGCCAACGACAAGGGAAGCGTCTACTTCAGCCTTTCTAACCTAAGCCAAGATGGGATAGTGCAAGCGAATAGTGATTTTACGCGCACCACTGCACGCCTGAACGCCACTCGAAATTTAGGGCGCATGTTCTCTATTACGGCAAATACGGCCTACACCCTTTCCACTTCCAATCGGGTGCAAATGGGTTCCAATCTCAACGGTTTGTTCTTGGGCGGACTACGTAGTTCTGCTGATTTCAATGATGATGATTTTGAAGGGACTTATATCGATGCTGCTGGCAATGAATTCCCGAACCGACAGCGAGCTTACCGGAATTATCTGGGTGCCAACACCATCTCCATTTATGATAATCCAGTTTGGATGATGAATAATGTGCTTAGTGATACACGTGTTAATCGCTTCTTAGGGAAGTTAGAGCTGCGTTTTGAGCCACTCAATTGGCTAAACTTTACTGCACGTGGAGGCTTGGACACTTACACGGATGAGCGGGAAGATTTCTTCCCTGTATTGGCCGCCGGCTCCAATAATGGAGGTCGATTTACCAAAGAAACCATTACGCGCAGGCAAGTCAATTTTGACTTCATTGGTCGGGCACGTTTTGATATTACCCAAGAGATTGGCCTAACCCTACTGGCAGGTGTTGGCCTGAACGAGCAACGCCTAGACGACCACGGCACCACAGCACGTGCATTTATCAACCCACTTTCGCCTCCACAGCTAGCTAATGCTACCAACTTAGAGGTGTTCAATTTGGAGCAGGTTTCGCGTACGGCAGGTTTGTATGGAACGATAGGCTTAGAATTCTTCGATCAAGTATTTGTCAACTTGTCTGGTCGCCAAGATTATTTGTCAACGCTTCCGCAAAATAACAATACGGTCTTTTACCCGGCAGCAGACGTGGCCTGGCAGTTCACCAAGCTGATTCCCAATAATAGCATTCTCTCTTCTGGTAAGCTTCGTGCGGGCTATGGACAAGTAGGGCGCGGGCCAGATCCTTACCTGACTTCTACTGATTTTTATACACCAACTGCCGCGAATACAGGCTTTGGGGAAGGCTGGGGCCCAGGCTTAAATCCAGTAGCATACGGCGGGGCATTCCCACAGAGCAACGTAGCGGGTAATCCAAATTTGAAGCCAGAAATCAAGACGGAGGTCGAAGCAGGTGTTGATCTAGGATTCTGGAATGATCGCTTCAATGTAGGCTTTACGTACTATAATAATGAAACGGAAGACCTCATTATACAAGTATCGACGCCGGAGTCTTCTGGTTTTGTTTCTCAGATTGCTAATGCCGCTACTATTGAGAACAGGGGCTTTGAAGTAGAGTGGGACTTAGGCATCTTAAGAGATCAGCCCTTCAAATGGAGTGTGTACGGTAATTTCACCCAAAATCGCAATGAAGTGGTCGATATGTCGGGTACGGAATCATTGCTCATTTCGGGCTTTACGGGTACTAGTTCGCGTGCGGTAGTGGGCGAGCAGCTGGGAGTGCTCTGGGGTGCGCGCTGGGATCGGGATGATGCAGGCGAGTTGGTTTTGGATGAAGATGGCTTCCCGACTATTGCTCCAGCAGCAGGTATTATTGGCGATCCCAATCCCGACTATCGTATGGGTATTGGTAGCTTAGTGAGCTACAAAGGGGTTAGTGTAAACGTCCTTTTTGACTTTAGTCAAGGCGGGGACATGTGGAATGGTACGAAAGGGGCCTTAGCATTTTTTGGCCGTTCGGCAAATACAGCAGTAGAAACCACACTAACAGAAGCGCAAGCTAACGACCTGCTAATTTACACCGGTGAAACGGTAGCCGAGCGCTACCCTTATCAGCAAAACTCCGATGGCTCGTACACCGTTCGTGGCGAAATTAGTGACTTTGGTGGCGGCGAGGTATTTTTAGATGAAACCTGGTACCGCATCGGCCCTGGTAGTGGCTTCACGGGCCCCGACGAGCAATTTGTAGAAGATGCAAGTTGGGCACGCTTACGCGAATTAACGGTTTCCTATGCCTTTGGGAATAGTGCCAATTTGAGTTGGCTCCGCAATGCAAGCATTGCTTTTACAGGCCGGAATCTCATTTTGTGGACGGACTACAGCGGTAATGATCCAGATACCAACCTCAACGGCCCTGGTAATAACGGCTTTGGCTTGGATTATTTCCAAAATCCATCTTCTCGTACCTACAAGCTTTCACTGAATTTGACCTTTTAATTTCTAAAAAAAGATAACATGAACTCTAAACATATTTCCACCTTATTTTTGGTGCTTTTCTTCAGCCTGTCCTCCTGTAGTGACTTTGTAGAAGGCTTCGAAGAAGACCCCAACAACTCTAGCGATGCGCCCATCGAAGCGATCCTAAACGGTGCTTTTGTAGGCTTAATCGTATCGCACGAAGGCGAAGATGCTCGCTTGGCAGGGATGTGGTCGCGCCAATTTACCGGCTCTGACCGACAGTACTCCGCCTACAATGTATACAACATTAATGCAGAAGATTTCGAATGGGATAAATACTACCTCGTGGTCGAGAATGCAGAGATTACCATCGAAAAAGCAGCCACTACGGCTAACTTATTAGCCAGTGGTATTGCTAAGGTGCTCAAAGCACACTCCATTGGCATGGTCAGCTCTATGTGGGGTAATATTCCTTTTGAAGAAGCCAACGAGTTTCCTGCTATTGAAGACCCCGTTTTCGATTCGCAAGAGCAAGTCTATGCAGATGTGCAAGCGCTATTAGACGATGCTATTACAGACTTGAGCACACAGCCCACTAATGCAGCAATCGAAGGAGTAGACTTTTTCTTTGGCGGTGATCCGCAAGCATGGGCAGCAGTAGCACATACGCTCAAAGCTCGCTTTTACCTGCACACGGGGCAGTATGAACTAGCGATTGATGCAGCCCAGAAAGGGATTCAATCGGAAGCTGATGATTGGTTGGCCCCTCACTTTACAGGAGCTTACAATCAGGATCTGAATCTATACAATTCCTTTGGCTTATCCGATCGGGAAGGGTATATGACTGCCGAAAATGCAGTGCTTCCATCTTGGCTTGACCCCAGTTCTGATGTTTATCGTGGTAATGCCAAAACCGATGAAACGGCACGTTTCAATCACCTATTTACAGGTGTTGCCCCTCTTTGGGATTTGAATTACGCTACAGATGCGATGTGGGGGCCCACTACCTCCTTCCCATTAGCAACAGCAATCGAAAACTATCTGACGATAGCTGAAGCAGAGTGGAGAGCGAACAGCGATGTTGATGCCGCTCTAGCTGCCTTAAACGCTGCGCGTTCCATTTTTGCCACTAAATTTCCAAGCGGGCGCTATGAAGCTTATGAGCTTGCTGATTTTGAGGCAGGGGGCATGGCAAGTATTATTGGTGAGTCCGCTGCTGATGCTTTGTTACATGAAATTATGGAGGAACGCTATGTATCATTGGTGGGTCAAATAGAAGTATTCAACGACTTACGTCGAACGGATAACTTCTTGGAGATTCCATCTACCACTGGAAATGCTATCCCCGAGCGTTATCTAATTCCGCAGGTAGAGATCGATGCCAATGCCAGTACACCGTCTCCTATACCAGGATTATTTGAACCGACTCCTTTGAATAAGTAACACATTAAAAGGAATAATAGAAAGGTCAGCAATTGACTTGTTCCGTCAGTCATGAATGAGCGAAAGCGCAGCAAATTTTGTTCTGGACAAGGCGAAAAACGCAGGCGATGCCGTAGCATCGGCGAGGCTTTTTAACGCAGTGCAGAGCAAAATCTTGTCGCTTGCAGCCATTTGATGACTGGCGAAACAAGTCATTATACAGGGCGTGCTCACTAGTGGAGTGCGCCCTGCTTTTCTTGAACTCTTCTTACTAGCGCCTTCAGCTCTTCTGTCAAAGCGGCCGAGGCAGGAGCGAGCGGTAGCCGCACATCTTTGCTACAAAAGCCCAAAATTTCCATAACGGCTTTTATACCGGCAGGATTGCACTCTTTGTAGAGAGGTGGGTGCAAGTCTAGCAACTGCTCGTTGAGCTGTTGTGCTTGCGCAAAATGGCCGTGCAAAGAAGCGCGCACCATCTCCGAGAAGGTTTTCGGGTATGCATTGGCAATAACGGAGATCACCCCATCTCCACCACAGGCAATCATCGCCAAGGTGAGCGGATCTTCACCGGACAGCACCTTGAGGTGTGTTGGACGATTTTTAATAATCTGCATCGCCTGATACAGGTCGCCCGAAGCTTCTTTTACGGCGATGAATTTG
>JBCCRH010000261.1:0-8779 GCA_039208045.1 Bacteroidota bacterium | reverse complement strand
TGTCTGATTTTATTGGGGAATGAAGTGGGGCTACAGGGCAATTTATGGTACAGCCTGTTTGTGCTACTGGCCTGCTTTTGTTATGCCACCAGCTCCAATGTGGTGGGCTACTTTTTTCAGAATACTCCTTCGCTTACCATCAGTGCCGTTTCTTTTATTATGGTTGGAATCCCGGCTACAATAATGCTCTTCACTACTGACTTTACCACTGTCTTAGAGACGGACGAAAATGCCTGGGAAGCAGTTGGGTACATCGTAATTTTGGCTTTGGCCTCCACAGTGCTGGCTAGTGTTATTTTCTTTAAGCTTATCCAGATGACAACGCCCTTGTTTTCTTCTATGGTGAGCTACTTGGTGCCCGCAGTGGCGGTCGGTTGGGGTTTAGTAGATGGTGAGTCGATTACCATCTTACACTTTTTAGGTATGTTTCTCATCTTAGTAGGTGTCTACTTGAGTAGGTCTAAGTGAACATTGTAGGTATCAAATTCTTCTCGCTCTAAGGAAAAGCCTCGGCTTTTGAACAATCGAATCATACCCTCATTGGTCGATAGGACAGAAGCATAGATAAACTTAAGGCCCATTGCTTTGGCTACCTCCAGGATAAAATCGGTCATTTGCCCTCCGAGGCCCTGCCCTTGCCAAGGATCGGCAATCACAATAGCATACTCCGCGCCTTCTTGCCAAGCATCCGCTATAACGCGCACCACCCCAATCATACGTTGTTCCCCTTCCACTTCTATTTCGGCAATAATGGCCATTTCTCGATCGTAGTCGATATGGGTGAAACGCGATAAAAATTCATGGTCAATATTGGGGATATACCCAAAAAAGCGATAGTATAAAGACTGTTTGGATACATCTTCTAGCATTCGCATTTCCATGGGTTCGTCTTCTGGGCGAATGGGGCGTAGTAGGGCTTCTTGGCCGTTGCGGAGCTGTATCACTTTCGTGAAATGAGCAGGGTAAGGCGTAATGGCCAGATGGTCGTAAGGCTTGGTGGGTTGATGTGCATCGGGATCTAAGACGATATGCGCGTCGAGGGCTAGCCCTCCTTCTTCATCCACTACAAAAGGATTGATATCTATCTCTTGAATAACTGGGAAATCAATTAAAAGACTCGAAAAATTGCACAGCAGTGCGGCTAAGTAGTCGAGCTCTACCCCCGCTTGTCCTTTGTAGCCTTGCAGCAAGGGGAAGAGCTGTGTGCGGCTAACAATATGGTGAGCTAGGGCCATATTCAAAGGGGGCAAACCCATCTGAATATCGCGATACACCTCTACCCCAATTCCTCCTTTTCCGAATACAACCACTGGCCCAAACTGCTCATCTCGTTTCGCTCCAATGAGTAGCTCAAAATCTTTATTGACCATTTTTTCAATAATCACCCCTTGCACGCGCGCCTTTGGACGTAGTAACGCTACCTGCTGTAGCATATCTGCAAAGGTCGCTCGCAATGCCTGCTCCCCAATGATATTTAAGCGGACGCCTTTCACTTCTGTTTTGTGAATAATATCGGGTGAAGCAATCTTCAATACTACGGGATAGCCTATCTTAGCGGCTACTACCACTGCTTCTTCTACCTCATGTACCAGTTGGTACACCGTCGGTAAAATCTGATAAGCCTGCATCAACTGCCGCGCTTCCACCTCGGAGAGTTGGTTGCGATTTTCGGCAAGCGCCACCTCCAAAATCGATAACGCCTGTGCTCGATCGGGCGTAGAAGCCAAAGGATTAGCAGAGGGGGTTTCATATAGTAATTCCAGGATACGGTGATGCTCATACATCTTCAAAAAAACCACTACCGCACTCTCTGGATACCGATAATAAGGCACCCGACCACTTTCCAAAATCTCCCGCGACTCCTGCACCGATTGCTCCCCCATCCAGGAGGTGAGCAAAGTCTTTTTATATTTTTTCGAAAGTGCCGTCATGGCAGTGGCTATGGCATCTGTTGGTGTGCGTGTCTCGGGGGTTAAAATTGCTAATACGCCATCCACTTCAGGGTCTAGCAGGCATGCTTTGACCGCTATTTCATAGGGGGTAACTTCTTGATCTTTGGTAATCACAATTGGATTGTTCCCGGCTATGGTATCGATGGCAGCTTCTTCTAATTGTGTGATGGTTTGGGGTGAAAAAGTGGCTAGTTTTCCACCTTTCATCTTCAAGTGATCGGCCGCTAGCAAGCCAGGGCCTATCGCATTGGTTACAATAGCTAGGCGATTTCCTTTGGGCCGAGGCTGATGAGCCAGTGCTTGCGCACAATGGAAAAGCTGCGCCAAAGTGTCCACTCGAATGATTCCCGCCCGCTGAAAAGCAGCATCTGCAACAGCGTCATCACCCACAAGTGCCCCTGTATGTGAGCGCGCAGTAGTAGCATTTCCGCCTTTTCCTGCCTTTAGCACGATAATAGGTTTGCGCTTCGCAAACGCCCTTGCTGCACTCATAAATCGACGCGCATCATTTACACATTCCAGATACAGCAAAATACAACTCGTTCGATAATCTGTTCCTAAATAGTCAATCAAATCATCAAAGTCCACATCGAGCATGGCGCCCAAAGAGATGAAGTGGCTAAAGCCCACTTGCTGCGCGATAGACCAGTCTAGGATAGACGTTCCGAGCCCCCCACTTTGAGAGATAAAGGCGATATTTCCAGGCAGCGCCATTTTCCACTCTAAAGAAGTATTGACGCCCAAACTTGGAGAGAGCACTCCCAAGCTATTCGGCCCAACGATGCGAATTTTGAGGGACTTCGCCTTCGCCTTTATGGCTGGATATTGATCTCTCGGCACCTGCCTGCTCAATAAGAGCACACTTTCAATACCGACCGCTTCACATTCTTCCAGTAGTGCCAAAATGGTACGCGGAGGCGTACAAATCACGGCTAGCTCAATAGGCTTTTCGATCTCCTCCACCTTTTCGTAGCACCTATATCCTTGCACCTCCTCATACTTTAGGTTCACTGGATAAAGCTGCCCCGTGTACCCGCCTTGAACGACATTTTGCATCAGCAAAAAACCTACTGACTCTGGTCGATTAGAAGCACCAATCAGTGCGATAGCCTTAGGATTGAAAAGGTTTTCGAGTTGTACACGCATAGGATTGGTATTGGGATCAAAAACGCCAGTAAGGGCTGAGCTTGGCCATAGAGGCATACAGGTAGATTTCAAAGGTCTCATGAACCCGCATACCGGAGGCACTTAAAGGTACGTCATAAGGATTAGCCTGCCCATTAATCCCGGCAAGAAATGCGATAATACTTTTCTGTAGCGCATCGACATTGTAGCCCCCTTCTAGGACTGCAAATATATCCTCAAACTGTTCGCCCAACAATTTGCCCAAGCGATAAAAGCCCGAATAGGAGACATTCAAATCCAAAAGCGGCTCGTAACTATGCGCATCAAAGCCCGCAGATAGTGCCACCACATCGGGCTTAAACTGTAAAGCTGCTGGCATGAAGTATTCAATACCTTTCAGAAAAATATCGTCAGCACTACCTGGCGGTAGCGGTACATTCATGGTGTACCCCTTACCCTTTCCTTCTCCAATTTCTTCGACAAATCCATTGCCAGGATAAGCAGGGTATTGGTGCAGCGACCAAAACAGCACCTGATCGGTATCGTAAAAAATATCGGAAGTGCCATCTCCATAGTGCCCATCAAAATCTAAAATGAGTACTCTTTTACCTTCCCGTACTAACTTTTGGGTAGCTACTGCCACATTGTTGAATAAACAAAATCCACTGCCTCGGTCTGCGTAAGCATGGTGGCCCGGCGGGCGAGTGAGGGCAAAACCATTGGTCTCGGAAGCTAGTATGGCGGCAGCTACTGCCCTGCTGGCTACCTCGAAGCTTTGTGTACTCGTCAGGGTGTCAGGGTCGAGCAGGGCCCCGGTGGCACAGGCCGTTTGGATGCGCTGAATGTGCCTGGGGGTATGGATCAAGTCCAAATAGGCATAGCCATCGTCTAGTGCTGCTGGCGGCAAATCGGTGAAGGCCGTCAGGCGTTGCTTATTCTCCGGGTGTAAGCCGGTCTCGTGCTCCAAAAATATAGGGTGATAGAGCAAGTGCATACTATTGTTTTTTCCAAATAAGCAATTTTCTAGCTTTCCAACGGTGCAAAACGTCACTGCAAATGATGACTTTTATAGTTGGTTTTCGTTTACTTAATTCTTTTTCCGCAGTTCCTTTTTCAAAATCTTGCCCGTAGCACTCGTTGGTAGCACGTCCATAAACTCTATTACACGTGGATACTTATAAGCAGCGATATGCTCTTTCGTCCATGCTTGCAAGGCTTCCGCCGCTACTTGCTGCCCCTCTTTCAGCACCACACATGCTTTGATCTCCTCCCCCATCTGATCGTCAGGTACTCCAATGACAGCTACCATCGATACGGCCTCATGCTTCATCATCACTTCTTCCACTTCGCGTGGATACACATTCAAGCCCCCACGAATAATCATATCCTTGGTACGATCTACGATGTATAGGAAGCCGTCTTCATCCTGCACCGCTACGTCGCCAGAGTGCAACCAGCCATTTTTAAGCGTCTTGGCATTCGCCTCCGGCTTATTGTAGTAGCCTTTCATTACATTATGTCCTTTGTAAATCAGCTCTCCCTTCTCACCTACCGGCACTTCCTTCCCTTCTTCATCCACAAGTTTCACCTGCACACCCCAAACTGGCTTGCCGATACTACCCGGTTTTCTCCCCGAATACAAATCATTGAACGATACTACCGGAGAGCCTTCAGACATCCCATAGCCTTCCAGGATTTCTACGTTGAACTTTGCTTCAAAATCTTCCAGCACCTTCACCGGCAGCGATGCTCCACCCGATACACAGCGCTTCAAATGCTTAGCAATTCCAACTAGGTCGAATTGACTGCTGTCAAAATTCAAGAGGCCCCAGTACATAGTGGGTACGCCTGCGAAGATGGAAATTTGATGCTTTTGCATTAGGCCAAGCACGGCTGCTGCATCGAAGCGAGGGAGCAGCACGCTAGTTGCGCCACGATAAATGCCTGCATTCATCAGCACCGTCATGGCGAAGATGTGGAACATAGGGAGTACGATGAGTTGCTTATCTTCTCGTTGGGTATCCACAATATTAGTAGAAAGGATGGCATTGAGCATAAGATTGGAGTGGGTCAGCTCTGCGCCTTTGGGGCGGCCGGTGGTGCCCGAGGTGTATATGATTACTGCTGTGTCTTCTGCGCTTGTTTCTACGGTTTCAAATACAGGCGATTGCCCTGCCATGAGCATGCCCAGTGTTTTTGCTCCAGCAATGGGAGAAGGTTCTTCCGGTTTGGCCGTAATGACAAAAAAGTGCTCACAACTTTCCACTTGCTCAAATCCAGCGTAGTTCATCGTGGCCATAGGCAACTCAGGCGTTCCTACAAAGCAAAAGCAGGCTTTGGCTTCTGAGTCGTTGAGGTGATAAGCTACTTCATCACTTTTTAGGAGTACACTCAAGGGAACCACTGTTGCTCCTGCCTTCAAGATGCCAAAATAGACCATTGGAAAGTACGGCAAATTCAGGCAATTGAGGGCTACTTTATCTCCCTTTTGAATACCCATCGCCTTTAATCCATTAGCAATTTGGTTGGCAGCCCCATTGATTTGAGCAAAATTGAGATGGGTATCCATAAAGATAAAAGCATCTTTCTGCGGGTATCTTCTGGCGCTATCTTCGAGTAGTACGGACAAGTTTAACATAGCTTATGAGCTTTTTAAAATCAAAATTAAATTTGGACAAGGGCACTAAATATAGAAAAAACAAGCATTAAATTAGCACGAAACCACTCTTAATCGCTAAAACGAAAAGATATGCAACAAACCCTAGCCCTCGATGTCTATGGTACCTTAATAGATACTTCCGGCGTACTACAACTACTCCGCCAGTTTTTAGGCGACCAAGCCATCCCCTTTTCCGACCTTTGGCGCAATAAACAGTTAGAGTACTCCTTCCGCAGAGGCCTAATGAATCGCCGTGTCGATTTTTCGGTAGTTACCCAAGAAGCCCTAGCATTTTGCTGTAAAGCACTCCAACAAGAGCTGTCAGACAAGCAACGCAAGCAGCTGATGGAGCAGTACCGGCAACTGCCTGCCTTTGAGGACACCCCACCCGCTTTGCACGCGCTAAAAGCAGCTGGCCATCGCTTATTCGCCTTTTCCAATGGCAGTCGAGAAGCCGTCGCTACCCTCTTAGATCATGCTGAAATCACCGCCTATTTTGATGGAATTGTAAGTATGGAAGAGGTCAACACCTTTAAGCCCAACCCCATAGGCTATGCCCACTTTGTGCAGCAAACCGGCGCCAGCAAAGCAACCGCATGGCTCATCTCAGGTAATACGTTTGATGTGATTGGTGCCCTATCTTACGGCATGCAGGGCGTTTGGCTACAGCGCAACCCCAAGGCGGTGTTTGACCCTATGGGTTTTGAGCCAACGCTTACGCTAAATAGTTTGACGGAGCTAGCGCCCGCTCTTACTGATCGATATACCGCATAAGCTCCAAGAAATCCCGCGCCTCCGGAATACTCAGGCGCTGCCCTTCCTGGCGCGTGTAGCATTGCAACAAGGTGTTTTTTTCGGAACCACTTACATTCAAGCGATCTATTGGTACCCCCGTCATGTAGTTCATTAACCAGACGGGCTCTCTCCTTTTTGTAATCCCCATAAAGCCCGAAGCTTTGTAGGGCTTAGCCGTCAGATTATGGCAAGAAGTACACTTCGAATCAAACACCTTTTGCCCCTTATTCACCATAAACTGATTGACCTGCGGCTGAAAATTAACTCCTTTCAACTCGATAGGCTCATTGCTTGTATTATTCGCATTCGGCTCCAACTGTTTCGCCTTTTCGGCAAATGCTGCTTCGATCTGCTCGTTGGTCAGCGTCACGCCCGATGGTGGTGCTTTAAGCTGCTCCGCCGGTTGCGCCGTTATAGGAGTGGTATTGGCAGGTTTCTTTTCATCTCGTTGGCAGCTCACCAATAGAAGCAGGCCAGCCGCAATAGCTAACAATAGTCGCATGTAGATTCGGTTTTGAAGCCCGAAAATACAACTTTCAAAGAAAAAGGCTCTACCCTACTGAGCAGAACCTTTTATTATCTTTGCGTCTCATCTACAGATTTAGAACCCGCAGCGCATCGACCTAGTTATCAGATATTTTCTCTTCACTAGAATTCTGCGAAATCACATAACTCAACTCCTTCATCGAATTGATCTTCATCTCCTTCTCTGCATCATCTAGCCCACGTATTTCCAACTTAATTTCTTTAAAGACCGCATTTTGTTTGAAGTCTTCAATAATTTCGAGTACATCTTGATCGACATGGATGGCCTTACTCGCATCGATAATTACATGCGAATTAGCAGGTAGATGGTTTAAGGTCTGTAGAATGCTTGCCTTATTAATAAAGGTAACATCCTGTGCTAGCTCAATGATAATGGGCTCTCCCTCTTTGTAGCGCTCTGGGTGGAAAAAGTACGGCTTCTTGTAGTTGTTATACAACACAAAGAAGATCGCTACGGCCAAGCCCATTCCAATACCTAATAGTAGGTCAGTAAGTACGATTCCGATAATGGTCACCATAAATGGAATAAATTGCGTGTAGCCTAGCTTATACATTTGACGGAACAAAGAAGGCTTCGCCAATTTATAGCCCACTAAGAAAAGAATGGCTGCTAGGCTGGATAGCGGAATCAAGTTCAATAGCGCAGGGATACTCGCGGCACACAAGAGCAGGATAATACCATGAATAATCGCAGCGGATTTGGTACGACCACCAGATTGGATATTAGCCGAACTACGTACAATTACCTGCGTCACAGGCAAGCCACCAATCAAGCCGGAAATGATATTACCAACACCTTGCGCTTTAAGCTCGCGGTTGGTGGGAGTGACGCGCTTGTAAGGGTCGAGCTTATCCGTTGCTTCCACGCAAAGTAGCGTTTCCAAACTCGCTACAATCGCCAATGTAAGGCCTGTCACATATACCGCCGGGTTAGCTATCGCACTAAAATCAGGGAAGGTAAATTGGCCCAAAAAGCCAGCAAAACTCTCTGCTACTGGAATACGTACCAATTGATCTGGATTCAGCGCCAAGCTTGGAATGTTCTGAAAGGCTAAGTTTAAGCCAATACCTGCCAATACTGCAATGAGTGGCCCTTGAATCAATTTGAATATTTTCTGCCGTTTCATAAACGGTTGTTCCCAGAGGATCAGAATCCCTAAAGCTACAGCCGTGATAATCACAGCGCCTGGGCTGATGTAATTCACCATGTTGAATAACTCTGTAATGGTATTACCCCCTTCAGGTGTCACGAAGGACAAACTACCTTCTGGGTCTTTATCATAGCCAAAGGCATGCGGTATCTGCTTCAAGAAAATGATAATCCCGATGCCTGATAGCATTCCTTTAATTACGGATGATGGAAAATAATAGCCGATGATGCCCGCTTTCGCAAAACCAAGCAATAATTGGAACACCCCGGCCAAAACAACGGCCATTAGGAATACATCGAACGCGCCCAAGTCTTGGATCGCAGTAAGCACAATTACCGCCAAACCTGCTGCTGGCCCACTCACCCCAAGCGGCGAACCACTCAGTGCGCCTACAATAATACCTCCAACAATACCGGCAATAATACCGGAAAACAATGGAGCGCCTGAAGCTAGCGCAATCCCTAGACACAGGGGCACTGCTACAAGAAATACGACAATACTGGCAGGAAAATCACTGCGCAGATTATACAAGAAATCCGACTTTTTTGGAT
>JBCCRH010000260.1:0-8794 GCA_039208045.1 Bacteroidota bacterium | reverse complement strand
TTATCACTGTCGCAGGGGAGCTCGGCTATGTGGATACGGTTGCCCTACTGCATCATAGGAAAGGGGTGACTTACAATAAGATGGATGACATGGAAGCTGCTATCGCTGCTACTCAAAGAGCGATAGCTCTGCGAATAGACTTGGCAGATACTACAGGCTTGGGGCAGAGTTACTACAACTTGGCCTATTTTTACGAGTGGAATAATCAAGCTCGGCAAGCCCTGGAAGCTTTTGAGCGAGCCGTGCAGCTTGGCGATGGACCTAAGAATACTTTCTTTTTTTATGCTATTATTCCACTAGCCAGCAGAGAGCGGGATTTTGGGGATTATGGACGTGCTATTGCACACCTAGAGCTGTGCCTCGATTTTTTGGCCACCCAAGTAGAAGACCCCAACGAAGATCCATACCGATTTGGAATTACCTACTTAAATTTGGGAAGTGTCTACAATGTCTTGGGAACAAAAAAAGATATTGAGCAATCTTTAATTTACCTCAAGCAAGCCCAAGCTTTTTTGGAGCAGCTAGACCCAAGCAACGACCTGGCAGACTGCTACAAAGAGCTAGGTAATAGCTATGATGAATTGCAGCAGCATACCACAGCTATCGATTTTTATGAAAAAACCAAAGGTATTTATACCGCAGATGAGGATGGAGAAGCACTTGCAGGTTCTTACATGAATATTGGTATCCAATACCGCAAAATAGGCGCATTTGCGAAAGCAAAGCAGAACTTCCAGCAAGGTTTACAGCTCCTTGAAGCAGCATATGGAACAGGCTACCACTACTCTAAGGCGAAGCTAGCAGATAATCTAGCAGACACCTATCGCGATCAAGGGCAATTCGAAACGGCTTTGCAATACTATCAAGATGCCATTCAGCACAGTTTGCCCACTTTTAGAGCCAACGATTACCTACAAAATCCCAGCAAGGCACAGCTATTAGCCGCTTCGGATAAGGAGGCGATCCTGACCTACCTCGGCGATAAAGCCCAGGGCTGGCTGGCTTTTTACGAAAGTACCCAAAATTCTACCCACCTAAAGGAAGCACTTGCTACCCTAGCGCTCGCCGATGTACTCATCGATGCGATGCGGCGCGAGCATAGTGCGGAAGAATCCAAACTGATCTGGCGGCGTAAGGTACACGATATTTACGAAACAGCTTTATCTATTGCTTTCAGCCTGGAAGATCAGGAACGGGCATTTTACTTTTTTGAAAAGAGTAAGTCCATTTTGCTACTCGATGGCTTAATGGCAGCGGATGCGCGGGCACTTATCTCTGATAGCTTGGCGCAACAAGAGCGGGCACTCATTCAGCAGATTATCGACCTCAATGAAGCATTAGCGGAAGCACCCAACGATCAGGAATTGCGCACCCAAAAGCTAGCGAGCGAAAAAGAACTCCAGGCATTGGTTAAGCAACTGGCAGCAACCAATCCTAAGTACCACGAGCTGCGCTATACCGCTGCGGTGCAAGACCTAGCCACTACACAGCAAGCCCTCCGGGCTAGCGAAGCGATGGTAACGTATTTCTTTGGAAAAAGAGCCATCTATGCCATGCCTATTACTGCCCAAGGCGCGCAACTCGTGCGCATTGAACGCGACAGCCTGCTGGATCAGACCCTAGGGCGCTTGATTGAACAATTTCAGGAAGCTTCGGCCATCCTTAATCATCCTGGGCAGTATGCAAGCGATGCCTATGCTTTGTATGCCCTGCTCTTAGAGCCTGTGCTGGAGCGGCTAGCAGTAGCATCCATCCAATCGCTTTGCTTTGTTTTGGACGGGCCGTTGCAGTATCTACCTTTTGAGGCACTGCTAGTGGAGCCACCAAGTCGCTATAATTTGGGCCTACTTCCTTACCTCATCCGCAATTATGAAGTGCGTTACGCTTACTCCGCCACTATTTTGTCGAAGCAGCAAGCGCTAAGCACTGCTACTACCAATGCTCAGGTTTTTGGCGTTGCGCCGTTTGCTACTGCTAATGGTGCACTGGGGCAATTACCCTACAGCAAAACAGAGCTACAAGGCATCAAAGCCCTGGCCAAAGGGGCGTATTATCTCGATGCAAGTGCCAGTAGTATAGCCTTTCGGCAAATGGCACCGCTCTATCGCGTGCTGCACCTTTCTACACATGCTTCCGCTAATAGTGCTTCTGCAAAACCGTTTATCTACTTTGCGGATCAAAAATTATTTTTATCGGATTTGTATACCATGGAGCTGCCTGCTGATTTGGTAGTGCTTAGTGCTTGTGAGACGGGACTGGGAAAAGTGCAAACGGGTGAGGGCGTGATGAGCTTGTCGCGGGGCTTTACGTATGCTGGCGCAAAAAGCCTGATTTCGAGCTTGTGGCGCGTCAATGATCAATCGACTTCGGATATTTTTACCGGCTTTTATGAAGTATTGAAGGAGGGTAAGACCAAGAGTAGTGCGCTCCACGAGGCCAAGCTCAATTACCTCAATAGTACTCAGCTTGCCGATGCTCAGAAGTCGCCTTATTATTGGGCGGGTTTTGTGTATGTGGGGAGTGATGGGGGGTTGGAGTTGGAGCGTAGTAGTGAGTATTGGTGGTGGATTATCCTGCTAGGGGTGTTATTAGTGCTGGGTGCGGGATGGCGCTTCCGCAGAAGAAAGCGCACCTCGGAGCCCTTAAGCTCTCCGAGTCCTTAAGGACTCCGAGGTGTTAAGGGCTCCGAGGTAGCTAGTCTAATTCACTTTAATACTATGCGTTTGCTGATCCTTCGCAAAACTAAAGGCTGCTTTCTTGTAGGATGGTGGGCCAAAAGTACCGCTCGCATTATTCGAAAAGCCATAAGGTTCTTTTGGTATACCCATGAAGTTGCTATCTAGCTCGTTATTATCATTTTCATCGTGAAAGATACTGATACCATATTCTCCAAAGGGTAGCCCTGCAATTTCTACCTCAATGGTCCCTTTCTTGTCAGCAGGTACTGCCACACTCTTGAAGCGATTGCTGGTTAGAAAGTTAGCTTCTTTATCAAAGACGGCTATCATAATTTTGCCCTCTGTGGCTTTGACATTAGTGACTGATAACTGTAAGGTACCGCTATTTTGCGCCAACAAAGTGGTGCAAGAAATAGCAACGAAGCAGAAAAAGCTGATAATAGATTTCATAAGGAATGATTTTTTGATTGATGATACCCCAAAATTAAGGGCAAGGCAACCGACAACCCAATTTAGATCGCTGAAGTGTAGAAATGCGTAGGTGAAGTGCAGTATTGCCCTGCTCAACTCAACTAATCAAACCTAATTTTTATCGTCTAGTTCACCTTCTAATTTGTTAACGACCTGCTTGCTTCGAAGGCTTTGTCCTTCGATAAAAATAGCAGAGTCGTAACGTGCATCTTTCTGATCGGCGATAGCTAGTTTTAGATGATAAGTCTCGTTGGGTACAATTTTCACCTTTGCTTCGAGTACTTTAGAAAATCCATCATACTGCCAGGCTTTGAATAAACGTAGATTCCCCTCTGCGGTATTTGCTATATAGAGGTGTTTATTTTTTTTATGATTGATGGTTCCTACTGAGACCAGCTCGTCCGAGCCAGGGATACGGGCAATATTCTTGAAATCCTCTACATATTTTTCCATGATGGGGCGATACTTAGTAAACATCTTTCCCCCAATTTGCTTCTTCAAAAAGTTCAAAAAGCCTCCCTTATTCACAAAAGGCTTTTGCGCTATTTTCTCCATTTCCACCATCAACTTTTCCGGGAGCTGCTCCTGCTCCTTCATAGCTTCCAGGGCTTTTGGCGTAAGCCGCATCCGCTTAGCCCCTCCAATATTGGGGCCGCTAATAAAAAAGCCAAATACATCGTGGTAGTCAATATATTCGGGATACTCTTCTGAGGCGAATACGTAATTGAAAGATAAGGTGTCCGCATCTGCCTTTAGGTCAAACTCAATGACACATAAGTCAAACAGCTTCTTTTCGCCTTTATACAAGCTTTTTAGATCGGGATCATCTATCCGCTCTTTAGAATTCGTGAAGCTCTTGCGCTTATTATCATTGGGTCCGATGGCATTTTCAGCAATGCCGGTAGTGAGCATCATGCCTTTTTTGAGCCCCATCACGCCCTCTTCTTCTTCAAAAGGCACAAATCGTGGCGCAAGTTTAGACGTATCATTGGTAACCACATTAAAAATAGTAACCCCTTCGCCCTGAAAAGCATTGATAATTTCTTCTTCTGTATTGGCTTGGGTCAGCGCCACCTGGGTCTTCACGGTATCGAGCTTGGCGCGCAGCTCTTCTGATAACTTACTCAAATCGCCCTTTTCCGAAATAAAAAGTGCAAAGCCGTGAAAAAGGCCTTCCGCCTCTTCTTGCCCATTGACTTTAGCTTGACGCACCAACTCCCACGTAATGCTAGCCTGCTGGCTTACCAGTTGAGGAACCAGTTTGCTCAATTTGCGAATGCGTCGCTTGTGCAAGCCCGTAAATTGCCGGTTTTTGGGGTAACCCGAATAAAAGTACTGCACCTTTAGGATACGCTTATTGCGCAGTTTGATAGTATCTTTTGGGTTTAGAATGGTATCCTGCCCATAGTTGCAAGCCAAGTGGACTCGATTGGGCGATACGATCTTTTCATAGCGATCTACTTCGATGAATTTAAAACGGTCGTAGTCAATCACATCTTGGGAAAAAAGGCTTGTGCCGAATAGCACGAAGAACAGCATGTAGAAGGGGACGTTACGTATCATAGCTATTGGTATTTGTGGAGTTGAGAACTTCGCTAAATATAGGCAAAAAAAATGCACGGAGAGCTCCTTTTAATGGCCCTCCATGCATTTGATTAGTCATCTATATGATGTTTTCTACTGTCGATTCATATCAACATCCAACGTGAGAATAGAAATCGTAATGACATCACACTCATTACTAACTACCTCAAAATCTGCTGAACTACTACCAGCACCTCCTGGCGCTTCCGCAGTAACAGAAAGAGTAGTTCCACTTATGCTATACGACTTTTGACTGTATACTATACCATTGACTTCTACCCCGTAGAGTAAGTCATCCGGATCCAGAAGAGTACCATCCGCTTGAAATTCTATGGTGCCGTCCCCTGAAAGAGGAATCGACCAAGTACCTACAATGTTTTCCTCCAAGGCAGGAGCGGTGCAATCATCATCGTTGTCACAAGAAGTGGTAAATAAGACAAGGCCTAAAGCCAAGAAGACCAATAAAAATGGGATCTTTTTCATATTGATTCATGGTTTTAATGAAGAGATACTTTGCGCGTCATAATTGCGTAAAGCAAAGTGCAAATATAGTATTCATTTTTCTATGCTGGAGCAAAACGCTATTTTTAACTATTATCTAACGCTGAGCTAAGTGCAATCTTCGCGTGGCAAACAGCATAACAACTGAGTACACTATTTTACCAACCAAACCTTATTTATGAAACGATTATTCATTCACCTTGTACTGTTATTAACGACAACCGTTGTTCTTGCACAGGAGGTACCCCTGTGGTTGCGGTATCCCGCAATATCTCCCGATGGTGCTACTATTTTATTCACTTACAAAGGCGACATCTATCGTGTGCCTACGGCCGGTGGCCCGGCGGTACCCATTACGCTGCACAATGCGCGAGACTACATGCCGGTATGGTCGCACGATGGTAAGCAAATTGCTTTTGCTTCTGATCGCTATGGCAATTATGATGTCTTCATCATTCCAGCGGAAGGGGGCACGGCAGAGCGCCTAACCTATCACTCTGCCTCGGACTATCCTTCGGATTTTTCGGCAGATAACAGTAAGGTACTGTTTACGTCTTCGCGACAGGACGCAGCGCTCAATCAGCAGTTTCCCTCAGGGGTATTGCCAGAATTGTACCAAGTCCCCGCCAAAGGTGGGCGCGTGGGGCAAGTGCTCACTACTGCTGCCGAATTAGCACGCTGTAGCGCAGATGGCCAGACGATCGTTTTTCACGACCGCAAGGGCTATGAAGATGCTTTCCGCAAACATCATACTTCTTCAGTGACCCGCGATGTGTGGAGCTATGATGTAAAAACGGAAGCCTATACCAAACTCACTGATTTTGAGGGCGAAGATCGCAACCCTATTTTGGCACCCGACCAACAGCACATTTACTACCTCAGCGAAGCAAATGGCGATTTTAATATCCACAAAATGGCTTTGGATAAGCCAGGAAAGGGCACACAGATTTCGTTCTTTGAGAACCATCCGATTCGTTCGCTTTCCATGAGTAAGGCAGGTTTACTTTGCTTTAGCTACAATGGCGAATTGTACACTATGCGCGAAGGCCAAAAGGCTCAAAAAGTAGTGGTAAGTATTTCGGCTGACGCCCGCTATAATGAGCAGCGCATCGTTGACGTCAAGTCCGATATTCGGGATATGGCGCTTTCGCCAAATGGGAAAGAAGTAGCTTTTGTGGTGCGTGGTGAGGTATTTGTAGCTTCTGTCAAAGAAGGTACGACGAAGCGGATCACCTCTACTCCTGAGCAAGAGCGTAATGTGAGCTTTAGCCCCGACGGTCGCTCGATTTTGTATGCAGGGGAGCGCGATGGTAGCTGGAATGTGTACCAAACCTCACTGACACGCGATGTAGAGAAGTACTTTTTCAGCTCGACAGTATTGAAGGAAGAAGCTGTGATTGCTACAGCGGCGGAAGAGTTTCAGCCCGCCTATTCACCGGATGGCAAAGAGGTGGCTTACTTGGAAGAGCGTACGGCACTCAAAGTGCTCAACTTAGAGTCGAAAAAAGTGCGGCAAATCACAACTAAAGAAAGTAACTACTCTTATTCGGATGGTGACCAGTACTATGAATGGTCGCCGGATGGCAAATGGTTTTTACTAAACTTTTTGCAACCTAATCAGTGGACAGACCAAGCAGGACTGGTCAGCTCTGATGGTACTGGTGAGATCATCAACTTGTCGAAGAGCGGATATGGCGCGTATAGCCCACAATGGAAAATGGACGGCCAGATGATGCTGTACTTTTCTAGCCGCGATGGGATGAAAAATCATGGAAGCTGGGGTGGCGAAGCGGATGTTTATGCGATGTTTTTTACGCAAGAGGCCTACGATAAATACAAGCTCAACGAAGAGGAATTTGAACTGCGCCAGGAGCAAGAAGAGGAGGACGAAGAGGAAGAGGACGATGAAAAGAAAGACGAAGCCAAAAAGGACAAAAAGAAAGAGGGCGAGTTAGAACCCATCAAAATCGAACTGGATGGGATTGAGGATCGCAGGGTACGCCTTACGCTCCATTCTTCTCGCCTATCGGATGCACACGTATCTAAAGATGGCGAGCACCTCTACTACCTCGCCCGCTTTGAAAAAGGCTACGATTTGTGGCACACCAACCTTCGTACCCGCGAAACCAAGGTACTTACGAAGCTAGGTGCAAGAAGCGTTGGCGGTATTGTGGAAAACAAAAAAGGCACCCAACTTTTCATCTTGGCAGATGGTAAGATTCACAAAATTAAAATACCAGATGGCAAGCGTTCGAGTGTAGCTGTGAATGGCGAAATGATCCTGAATGAAGGCAAAGAGATGGAGTATATGTTTGAGCATGCCTGGCGCCAAGTGGATAAAAAATTCTACAAGATCGACCTCCACGAAGTGGATTGGGATTTTTACAAAAAAGAGTACGCGCGCTTTCTGCCCCACATCAATAATAAGCACGATTTTGCAGAAATGCTCAGCGAAATGCTAGGTGAACTCAATGCTTCACATACCGGCGCACGCTACCGCCCTCGCAACAAAGAGAAGGGAGCCGAGACCGCAGCCTTGGGCCTGTTTTTTGACAACAGTCATACCGACAACGGCCTGAAGGTGGAAGAAGTGATGGACAAGGGCCCTTTTGTGAACAACGATACCAAAGTAAAAGCAGGCACCATCATCGAAAAGATCGATGGCGTAGCGATCACGCCAGACCTCAATCACTATCAGCTACTGGATCGTAAGCGGGGTAAAAACACCCTGATTTCCCTATTCAACCCTGCTACAGGCGAGCGTTGGGAAGAGACGATTCAGCCGATTAGCATGGGCCAAGAGAACCAGCTCCGCTACAACCGCTGGGTAGAAAACTGCCGCAAACTGACCGAAGAGCTATCGGATGGTAAAGTCGGTTATGTACACGTACGCGGCATGAACGACCGCAGCTACCGTACGGTATATGACCAGGTGCTTGGTGAACATGCCAATAAAGAGGCCATTATAGTTGATACGCGCTTCAATGGCGGGGGCTGGCTGCACGATGATTTGGCGACCTTCCTCAATGGCACGCAGTACATTACGTTTATGCCTCGGGGGCAAAATCTAGGGGCGGAGCCGCAGTTTAAGTGGAAGCGAGAGTCGGCAGTACTGATGAGTGAGAGTAACTACTCGGATGCGCACATGTTTCCGTATACCTATAAGCAATTGGGAATTGGTAAATTGGTCGGTATGCCAGTGCCCGGTACGGGTACAGCTGTATGGTGGGAGCGCCTGATGGATGGCGAAATCGTGTTTGGTATTCCTCAGGTGGGGATGATTGATGCGGCTGGTAATTATTTGGAAAACAACCAGTTGGAGCCAGATATTAAGGTCAATAACGATCCCGGGATCGTGAGTAAGGGGCGCGATCAGCAGATCGAAGAGGCGGTGAAAGAGTTGTTGAAGGATATTAAACCTTAGTAACAGTCAAAAAATAACTTCTCGATTTATGGCTGGCTCTTTTGCTCCAATACTTCGTTGAAAAGCCTCGCCGATGCTAAGGCATCGCCTGCGTTTTTCGCCTTGTCTTGGAGCAAAATCCCCTTGCCAAAATGCG
>JBCCRH010000259.1:0-8817 GCA_039208045.1 Bacteroidota bacterium | reverse complement strand
TTTATTCTGAACAAGGCAAAAAACGCAGGCGATGCCTAAGCATCGGCGAGGCTTTTTAACGCAGTGCAGGATAAAATTTTGCCGCTTGCAGCCATTTAGTGACCGGCGAAACAAGTCTAATATAAAACCACCCAACATGCAAGTGCAAGATATTCTGTTCAATGAGCACCATAGCTATTACAAGAGATACCTGGACAAGCTGTCACCAGAACAAAGTCTAATAGACGGCTTTCAAACGGGGAGGGCGGAGGTGCTCCAATTTTTTTCAACTATTCCCGATGATAAGCTGCTGTACCGCTATGCAGAAAACAAGTGGTCGGTGAAGGAAGTACTACAGCATATGATAGATACCGAGCGCATCTTTAGCTATCGCGCCTTTAGAATTGGCCGGGGAGATGTGACTCCGCTAGCTAACTTTGACCAGAATATTTACGTACTTCCATCTGGGGCTGATGAGAAAAGTAGAGCAGATTTGCTGGAAGAGTTTGACGCAACGCGCCAGTGTAGTATTGCCCTATTAAAAAGCCTAACGGATAAAAACTTGACGAACATTGGCATTTCCAGTAGCCACCCCATGTCTGCCAGAGCAGCAGCTTTTACGATTATTGGTCACGATATTTGGCATATGGACATTCTAAAAGAACGCTACTTGTAATATGAGCACCTTTAGAGCTTATCGAGATAGAACGATTGCTTTCCAATCTGTTGAGACTATAGAAGACTGGCATATTAAGGTATACACCATTAGCTATCAGCCTACCTTTGGGGCTACCGTCATTTTAGCGAAAGCGAAACAACTGCTACCGCAATGGATAAGCAAAGCACAAGCAACTACTTTGCCTGCTCATAAATTGGGGTTTCTCATCGTGCATGAGGGCAGTGATGGCACCTGGATGCTCTTTTATTGGTGGACGGGCGGTGAAATGCTGGGGAATCAATTGTTTTTTGCACCCACCGACCAGCCGCAGCATATCGAAGCCAATCCGCACCCTTTTGGGCTCGTCTGCATTTGGGAATTGGAAATTATACAACACGAGCGGCAAGCTTGGATACGCCACGTGCTCGCTCAAGCAGCTATGCCCAACATCAACGATTATCTACAAGACTACTTAAGCAAACAAGCATGACCAACGCAATAATTCGCGCCGCTCAGCCAGCTGACCTACCGCAATTGATTGACCTCTGCGCTGCCCACGCGGCTTATGAGCAATGCCCCTACAATAGAGCAGGCAAAGCGCAACAATTAGGCGCTCTACTCTTCCAAGATTCGCCTTCGATTTACTGCTTAGTGGTAGAAAATGATCACCGCTTAGTCGGCTTTGCCACCTATATGAAGCAATATGCTACTTGGGATGCCGCTCCTTATATCTACATGGATTGTTTGTTTTTGGTGGAGGCTGCTCGTGGGTTTGGATATGGGGAAAAACTGGTGCGAGCCATACAGCAAGCAGCTACGCAACTGGGGTGCAGCTTAATTCAATGGCAAACGCCTGACTTTAATACCCGTGCCATCAAATTCTATTATAGGGTAGGGGCGACGGCTAAGTCGAAGGAGCGATTCTTTTTAGCAGCTTCGTTCAGTGGAAGGCCTAATTGAATACAATATGTATCAAAATAAGCGAAGCCAGTAGGACGCCTCCAAGCCGCAAAATAGTAGGAGAATCATATTGAATCAATTCCTTCCAAGTCCGCACGCCACCTCTGGCACTAATACCCATGACGAAGACCATGGCGATCAAAATCACCCACATGGCTCGTACAAAGTAGTTCATATCGGGAAACAGGTTAATGATGATGAGGTGGAGCGGGATGGTACTTAAGAAGCCGATCAGTGTGGTTCGTCTGTTCGGCGTAACCATAAAGGCTGCTGTGCAAATCAATACGACAATACCACAGTTGATATAGTAGCGCAATTCATTGAGGGTATGGGTAAAGGCGGCGGCAGGATTTTCAAACTTGACATACAAGAGCACAAGTCCCATTCCAATCCCTGTGAATAAGGTGACTAAAATGGTATTCTTGCCTGCACGTACTACCTGTGCATCGGTCGCATCTTTTTTCAGGTAGCCTTTGTAAATATCAATGGACCAGAGCGTAGCGAGGGAATTAAAGGTAGAGTCGACCGTACTCATCAGAGAGGCGAATAGCGCACAAAGAATGATTCCTTTTACGCCTACGGGCAAATAGTTCTTCACTAAATAGGGGAAGGCCATATCGGGTTCCGCCAGGCCATTTTCACCCAAAATACCAAACAAGGCGATACCTGGAATAACAATCAGCACTGCCATGACATACTTCATCACCCCGCCCACCATCAGGCCAACCTGGGCATCGCGCAAGCTTCGTGCGGCCAGAGAGCGCTGCATAATAGTCTGATTGGCACACCAGTAATTGATATTTAAAAGGAATAAGCCAAACATGTGAATCCAGGGTAGGGTAGGGTGCTCCGCTGGTAAATAGAGGTGCATGAGTTGTGGCGTCTTCACGTACAGTTGCTGCCAGCCCCCAAGATGATAAATAGCCACAAAAAGTACCACAAAACCACCAATAAGCAGAATGCTGAATTGAATAATATCCGTTTTTACCACGGCATTTAAACCGCCTAAATAGGTGTAGATCGCAGAGAAAATCCCTAATCCAACGATGATAACCGAGATGCGGACAATGCGATCTTCACTGATAAAAGATAGATAATCATCAAAAACCAGATCGGCCGCATAAGCACCCCAGAACAAGGCAGCACCCAGGGTAATAGTGGAGAAAATGAGTAAGTTGGCAATACTATAAAATAGCCCAATCGTCTTGCCGAGCCGCTTTTGAATATATTGCGTGACGGTAATGACGCGCTCTTTCAGAAACAGCGGTACAAAAATGAAAGCAGCCATTAAGATGCCTTGTACGGCATTGATTTCTAAGCTCGCCTGGGCCAGCCCGTACAAGTAAGCCGAGCCCATCATACCCAAAAACTGGTAGCCATTAATATTGGTAGCAATGCTGGATAAAGCAATAGAAGGCCAGCGCAGATTCCGGGAGCTGAGGAAATATTCTTCTATGGTTGCTTCTTTGTTTACCCGTCCGGCAATGGCCGTTAAAAAAATAACAACAAAGTAAAGTTGTACGATGGCGAGGTCTAACATAGTGGTTTGTTTTAATGTCTTACGCCTGCCCCCAATGGCGTTGCTGGTACGATAACGGGCTTACGATCTTGCACCTCTGGCATAGAAAAGGTTTTGATATGGGGCAATACATAGTTGGCGAACAGCTTGCACTCATCGGCATGCGGGTAGCCCGAAAAAATAAATGCTCGAATACCCATTTCCATATAGCGATTAATTTTCGCTAGCACCTGGTCTGGGTTGCCTACGATAGCGCCTCCACAGCCCGACCTAGCCCTGCCGATACCCGTCCAGAGATGGGGCTCCACAAAGCCATCATCGCTAGAGAGCTTGCGCATCTCCGCCTGCCGAGAAACACCATACGAGTGCGCATCCAGCGCACGCTCTCGGATTTCCTTCCCTTTTTCATCATTAATAAAATGCATAAGGCGAGCCGCCGCTGCTTTGGCTGCTGCTTCCGTCTCGCGCACAATCACATGAATGCGCAGTCCGAAATCAACCTTGCGGCCATAGCTGGCCGCTTTTTCACTCATATTCTGCATTAGGCCTGCCAGGCGCTCCTCTGTTTCGGGCCACATGAGATAGACATCGCAATGCTCGGCACACAAATCCACCGCTGATGGCGAGTAGCCTCCAAAATAGAGCAAGGGCCCACCGTTTTGCTGATAAGGCCTTACTGGCTCGGTCGTATCTAGTTGAATGGTATAAAACTCTCCTTTGAAGTCAATGTAATCCTGCGTCCAGCCTTGCTTAAGTATTTCAATCACTTCGCGCGAGCGTTGGTAGCGCTGGGCAGACTCCAATTTTGTGCCTGGCAAATCAGAGGAAATAATATTGATCGTTAAACGCCCTTTCAAAAGGTGATCCAGCGTGGCGATGGCTCTACCCAGCATTGGCGGATGGACTTCGCCACAGCGGATAGCCGCTAGGATATTTATGTTGGAAGTCAGAGGCGCTACCGCAGAAGCAAAAGTCAGTGTATCCTGCCCTACTTGATAAGAAGAGGGACACAGAATATTGCGATACCCCAAGCGGTCGGCCGTCAGCAGTACATTCGAGGTATTGGCCCAGTCACTTTTGTAACGCATATCGTGCCGACCTAAAAATTCATCATCACCATTACAAAGCGGTGCAAACCAGGCGACTTCTGCCCCTTCGAGGTGGGGTGAGCGAATTTGAATTGTTGTAGCTGACATCTCTTTTGGCTTATTTAGTTTGGAAGTCCAATTTAGGAATTTGGAACTATATAAGCGGTAATAATAGTGGGATAAAAACTACGGCTTGTTAATTCAGCAATCGTTCGATCTCTTCTTCACTTTGCCGAGCACTTGCTATTGCTACAATCAGTACAGTCTGTGGATCTTCCTGTACTCTGTAAATAATCAAGTAGTTCCATTTCGGTATAGATCGGTAAGTATGCTGAGTCTGCTTTGTTGTGTGGTAGACAGAGTATCCTTTGGGGAAGGTATTTAACGACCTAATTGTCTTTGTAATCCCTTTGCTTACTATTCTTGCTTTGCCTAGGGAATCTGTTCGGGTAATATAATCAAGGATGCGCTGTAATTAGTTGACGGCTTGTAAGGTTGTTAAGACTTTGTACTTAGCCATTGCTCCACCTTTTGCTCTAATTCTTCTACAGAATAATATTCACCCCTTTCTATTTGAGCTTCTGACTGCTCTATGGTATCCATTATTTCCTCATCAGTAGAGGGAACGCCCGGTATTCTCATCAGTGGTACCTGCTGTTTAGCATAGGTATCTAACATGGAATGAACAATTTGTAGAAAGGCATCATCCAATTGATCTACATATTGATGAACCTGCTGTCGGAGTTGCGTAATACTCATAAGACTAATATTAGACGTTGTACACCTTAAAGCTACATTTTTATTGGTAGAAAGTCCATTACTCTCATGCTTGAGCCGATAATTCTAGTATTTTCATTATGATCTTTTAGTCGCACTTCTGTGCTACGATCGGTTTGCCCGATATAGTAACGGTCTAGCTTTTTGCTGTAGATGACATAGACATTCATTTGGAAAGATTTTGGGTAAAAAAAGAACAGCTCTGGCAAGTATGTGCACGGAGCTGTTCAGACTTATTAGTGGTCCCACTAGGGCTCGAACCTAGGACCCTCTGATTATGAGTCAGATGCTCTAACCAACTGAGCTATGGGACCAAAAAAACGCTTCAAAGCGCATGCAAAGCTAAAGAATAAACTAAAGGCAGACAAGCAAAGTTCCCAATATTCTATTGGAGAACTTTGCTTGCTACACTTCCATTACTTATCCAAATGTACATCCATTTGCGGGAATGGAATGCTCACCCCTTCTGCATCAAAAGCTTTCTTCACATTTTCTTGCATATAGAAAAAGGTATCCCAGTAGTGCTCACTCTTGCAGAATGGGCGCGTGTTCAAATTCACTGAGCTATCGCCCAACGAACCAACTACTACCCCTTGTGCAGGAGTCTCCAACACCCAAGGGCACTCTTTGCCCACGCGCAAAATAATCTCCCGGGCTTGATCGATGCTATCATTGTAACCAATACCAAAGGTCAGCTCCACACCAATTTCGCCTTGTCCAGAGATATTCGTAATCACATTACTGGTTACCACCCCATTAGGCACAATGATACGCTTGTTATCTAGCGTTTTTAGTACCGTGTTAAATACTTGAATTTCTAATACTTCACCTACATTACCTCCACCAATATCTACCAAGTCGCCTACTTTGTAAGGCTTGAAAACTAACAATAAAACACCACTAGCAAAATGACCTAAGCTTCCCTGTAGCGCCAAGCCAATCGCAAAAGCCAACGCACTGAAGATAGCTACAAAAGAAGTGGTTTCAATACCAAACATGCTCGCTACACTCAACAGCAGCAATACCTTTAAGCCTACGCTAATCAATGAGGCTAAGAAGGGACGAATCGTAGCATCAATATTTTGGCGCTCCATCGTTCTTTTTACGACTCCTACAATACGGCCAATGACCCAAAATCCAATGATGAGGGTTAAAATGGCACCTACCACTTTTGGGGCGTAACTCGTAACTAAGGAACTAAGCGCTTCCAGGTTAAACAAACTCTCCATAATTGATTTTTAATTTTGTTTTAATTTTAAGTAACAGTCAAAGAATAACTTCTCGATTTGTGGCTGGCTCTTTTGCTCTAATACTGCGTTGAATCCCGATAATTATCGGGACGTCGTCCGCCTGAGGAGGACGACTGCGTTTTTCGCCTTGTCTTAGAGCAAAATCCCCTTGCCAAAATGCGGAACTTATTCCTTGGCTGTTACTCAGGTTCTTCTTTCATAAAGACGATAGCAGTGTGCTAAAGACACTTAATCGATATATAAATATTAAAAAAACATTAACACTTGCCAAAATATCTAACTAAAAATGAAGCCTTAGCCAAGTTACAGCGCTATTGTGTGTATCAAGATCGGTGCCATCAAGAAGTACGATCCAAGCTGATTGAGCTGGGGGTGTATGGCGATACCTTGGAGGAGATTATGGCGGAGCTAATCACCGAGAACTTCTTAAATGAAGAGCGCTTTGCTAAATCGTTTGTTAGAGGTAAATTTAGAATGAAAAAATGGGGGCGCAATCGTATCTTGCAAGAACTAAAATTGCGCGCGATCTCGAAGTATTGTATCAAAAAAGGGATGGAAGAAATTGAGGAAGCAGAGTATAAGGCTACCCTCCAATCGGTGCTCAGCAAAAAATATGAATCTTTAGCCAAGGAGGAGGATATCTTTAAGCGAAAAACCAAAACTGCGCACTACGCAATCCGGCGAGGGTTTGAATCCCATTTAGTTTGGGAGTTGGTAAAAAAAATCGCGTTATCCGATAGTCACTGATAAGGTCAGAATTCTGACTTTAATACATATTTAGTTTGGAGTAATAAATTACTTGCAGTTACTTTAATTGACATTTGCAGGATCACACACTAGTTTTAAACTTCTAATATTTTTGACATGGCAACGAAAAAGTATACCCTCACGCAATTGAAGCACCGTATTACTCCCATTGCTAGCAACACGCAGCTAAAGATCAAAGGGGGCGCCAATCTTACTACGCTACCCAACAAAAATCTTCGCGCAGGAGCGATCGGCGAAATCGACCTACGGTTTGATGATAGTAGAGCGTGGAAGTCCCGCAACTTACGCACCTTAAGTAGTCGATTCTAGTTAAATTCTCCACTATTATATTTTTCTAGTTTAATCTGTGCAAAGCTAGTATTGGAAATTTTACTCTCTAGCCATGCTTCTAGGTCAAATAGCTGAAGCATAAATCGTTCTCTAGGATCATCCCGCAGCGCTGCAAACCGCTCTTTGATAGCTACAAAAGAGGCTTTCATTTCTTTTCTGCTTTGCAATTTGGTGGTTCTTTGGATGAATTGGAGCACCGCTTCCTCATATTGATAAAGTCTATTCCGCTTGCGCAAAAAGCGGTAGGTAGCGCGCAGCAGCGATTCCAACAGCAGCGTATTACCCATCTCAAAATGGATGATAAGGTTTAAAATGCGGGCAACACCCTGTAAGTCTTGCCGCTGAACACTTCTAGGCGTATTGAGCCACTTATTGAGGTAATCTAGCGCTTCATCATATTGACCTACCCCAAAGTAGATGTAGAAATACTGAAAGTAAAAGCTATCGGTCTCAAAAAGACGCGCATTGTTGGCGGGCATATCCTGAAAATGCTGCTCTAATGCCCGTAGGCCTTCCTCAAAATTACCCGTATCAATACACCACCTAAAGTATAGCGTGTAGTACTGCCGATGAATTTTTAATTCATCATCCTTGGTGAGCGGATGGATGGCTTTTATCTTCTTGAGGGTTGCCTCCAAGGCCACATAATTCTGAGTACGCATGCAACTGATTGCCAAATTAGATAGAGCAGAGATGTACTCCTTGACTTCTTCTTTCAAAAAATGTTGTTGGGATTCCATTAAATGAACCAGGCGCAGCCCCTCCTCATAAAAGTTGTTATAGTCGGCAATGATGTAGTAGTAAAAAACGTAAATCCGATGATAAAGCACTTTCGCTTGGTGCGATGCTGCCCGCTCGATCGATTCTAGCAGAGGTGTTTGCAGCATTTGCCGCAAACGGTCTCGCTCAGCAGGTTCGCGCAAGGAAGCGTCTTTGCGTAAGCTGACCAATAGTTGGAAAAACAAATCGCGGTACTCTTTTAGATTCTGTATAGCTGCAATAGCCTTTTGTTCTCTTGTCTGAATCTGTTCTAAGGACTTGTCTAGATAGGGGATGTCTGTTTTTGCATAAGCAAGCTCTTTTTCCCATTCACACAGCGCTAGTACATCACTGTGTCGTTCGTACTTTTCTGCGAACTTATACCCCTTTTGAAGGAATTCAAAACAGTCGTCGAATAGAGCCCGCTTGTACAACACGCGGATGCTCTGCAAAATATGCTTCATCCGGTAACTAATAGAGGTCTTTTCATCATAAGCTTGCAGGCTCTTCAAAATTAGGTCTAACAAGTAAGCTTTGAGTTCCGAATATTTTCGACTCTGGATGGATTGTCCCTCGTAAATTAATTGGCGTAGGGCATCATCATCAAAAACGGATTGTGCTTCAATGGCATTAAAAAGGATGAGATACTTGTTGTTCCGATCGCTCTTGGCATTAGCGAATAGTTTAAAATAGCGCTTCTCAGAACTGGATAGAGAATGGATAATCCGA
>JBCCRH010000258.1:0-8847 GCA_039208045.1 Bacteroidota bacterium | reverse complement strand
TCACCAATACGGTCGTTCCCGGTCTCTCCATAGCTCACTCTCACTTTTGCAAAATCCAGCCAATCGATATTTTTCATGAAATCCTCTTCGGAAGCCACCCATCCCAGTGAGATAGCAGGGAAAATACCAAAGCGGTTATTCGGGCCAAAGCGAGTAGTACCATCCCGACGGACAATAATGGAAGCTAAATACTTGTAGTCATAGCTATACTGCACCCGCGCAAACTGCGACATCAGGCGAAAAATACCTTCCCCCGAGCTGGCACCATTATCGCGAATCTCTTGTGCTTGAAATAGGGCTGCAAAACTTACATCATTGTTGGGGATACCAAAACCAGAGCCGTAGAGGCCTCTGAATCGCTCCTCATACAAAGATGTTCCCAAGGTAAAGTTGAATTTATGGATGTCATCTAATAGCAATTCATAATTGGCTACATTATCCCAGCCCCAACTGATGAAGCTTTCAGAATACTCAAAGATCGAGCTCTCTGCGGCATTAAATACCTTGCCCGATCCAAAGAACACCTCAGGCCCAAAGCTATTACCACGCACATCGGATAGATTATACGGTACACTGGTTTCGAGCGTAAGCCCTGGAATAGGGGAGTAGTTTAAGCCCACTTTACCCGTAAAGCGGTGCACCTTCACGTCATTGAACGTATTAGCCATCTGTGCCAAAGGATTAATGACCTCCGACCCTAGTCCCTCTGCTAAGGTAAAATCACCATTGTCATCGCGGACAGAGAAGGTCGGGGGCATATTCAAGGCGTTAAAAAGCACCGACCCAATAGCGTTTTCCAGTAGCGTTTTACGAGACTGATTGGTGTAGGCGATAATAGTATTGAAATCAAGATTGTCCACAATCTCAGTGGTATAGTTCAAGTTGGCGGTGTAGCGAGTAAAGGCTGATTGATCTCCTCCTACAATGCCTTCTTGATTAAAATAAGAACCACCAATAGCATACCTGGATCGAGAACCTCCCCCACGGATGTTAAGATTGACACTGGTCAGTGGCGCCGTTTCAAATACTTCGTCTTGCCAGTCGGTACCTTCACCTAGGCCACTAACATTCGTAAATGGAGGAGGAGAACCGCCATTGACAAAGGCTTCATTGGTGAGCAAGGCGTATTCAGTGGCATTGAGTACCGGAATTCTTCTGGCTGTTTGTTGCAAACCAAAATAGGTGTGGAAATCAATGGTAGGCTTAGCTCCTTCCTTCCCTTGTTTGGTAGTAATCAAGATAACTCCATTAGCAGCCTGCACTCCATAGATACTAGCTGAGGCATCTTTTAGTACATTAATACTCTCAATACTAGAGGGATCAAGCGCACTCAAATCCTCGTAACGAACATTATCTACCAAAATTAGCGGGCTATTATTACCATTAGAAGAAATACCGCGTATCCGAATATTGAAGCCACCACCCGGAGAACCCGACTGCGAACTGATCTGCACCCCCGCTGATTGACCTTGTAGGGCCTGTTCCAATCGGTTGGGATTAAGTTTTTCAATTTCCTCTGCTTTGACCACCGATACTGCACCGGTAAGTTCCTTTTTCGTAGCTGTAGAAAATCCGATGACCACTACTTCATCGAGCTGTGTGGAGGCAGCACCCAATCGGATAATGATCGGGTCTAAATTTTCCAGCACTATTTGCTGAGCAGAATAGCCTGTATAGCTGAATTCTAGGGTATCTCCCACGCTAGCGGTAAGGCTAAAATTCCCATCTAAATCAGTATTGGTACCTTCGGTAGTGCTCTTATTCAAAATGTTCGCAAATAAGAGCGGCGAACCATCACTCTCATCGAGTATAGTTCCTGTTACCGTCCCTTTTTGGGCTAGTAAGCCAATGGGAAGCAACAGTAATAGAAATGTAAATAAACGAATTGGCATAGGCAATTTAATTGTTTACAAGGTTTTAAAAACGACAGCACTCGCTGACTACTCAGCAAGCTGGGTATAAATAGTTTTTGTGGCTAAGGGTAGAGGCTATAAGGGTTGGAATTTAATTTGGGGATTTTGACTTTTTTGCTATCCAAAATTAGTTTTTCTAGCTTTTTTAGAATAAAATTTCTGTCAATTAAACTACACACCTTTTTAAGATTATTTCTATAAAGCTAGCATTGGTACTATTTTACTACTCATTTTTTCTATTTTTACACCCTTCAGACGAAATATGGCTACTCATGCAGGACAGATTCGCATTAGGTATTGCATTATTCCTCCTATTGTTGCTACCAATAGCCGTAGGTGCACAAATACAGGGAATTCCTTTTGTTAAACCCTACTCAAAGGAAGCCTATGGCTTTGGCACACAAAACTGGGATATTGACCAAGACTCCACTGCTATCCTTTATTTTGCTAATAATGATGGTCTCTTACAATTTGATGGAGCTACTTGGATGCTATTTCCATTACCCAATAAGACTATCCTACGTTCTATTGCGAAAGTGACGAATGGTATATTAGCAGGGGGGCAAAATGAATTCGGCATATATCTTCCTGATGAGGCGGCCCGGTGGAGATTCAAATCACTGAAGGCAACGATTCCCGAAATCCACCGAAGCTTTGATGATGTGTGGGACTTGGAGGTAGTAGGTGAGACCATATTTTTCAGGGCGAGCAAGAAAGTCTTCATTTTAAAAGGCGACAAGTGTACGGTCATAGATCGCTTTCCGGTCACCTTTGTAGGAAGAGTAGGTCAGCGGGTATTTGCCCAAGATGAGCAAGGGTTCCTTTATGAATACCTTCGCGGAAATTTTCAAGTAATTGCTTCCTCAGAAGCACTAGCCGGGACGATGGTGACGGAAATGCTTGCCTGGCAAGGGCGACTACTAATCGCCACCGAAAAAAATGGTTTGTTTAGTTATAATGCAGGCCAAATCTTGCCTTGGGAACTCCTACCCGCTGATGCCCAAGAAATTAATACCATGACCATTTTGGGCAACAACGATATTGCTATCGGAGTCGCTTACAAAGGCTTGTATGTTTTTAATAAAGAAGGCCAGCTGAAGTACCGTTTGCAATCACAAGATGGCCTGCCAAACAACAAAATTATTAGCAGTTTTCTCGATCAGAATCACAATTTGTGGTTAGGTCATGACTTAGGCATTAGTATGATCGAGACGAATTCTCCCTTTTCCCGCATTTACCCCCTTGGGGAATTAGACGGGGCAGGCTACGTGGTACAAATTTTTGATAACCAAATTTACTTTGGTACAGGCTCTGGCTTATATGTGGCGCCTTTGGATTCCCCTTCAGAAGTAGCCTATGAGCTGGTACGCAATACCGCAGGGCAAGTCTGGGGCCTCGATGTAGTCGATGATCGACTGTTGATGAGCCACAATGAAGGTGGATTTTGGGTGGAAGGGAATACCGCTACTCATTTCCTAAAGCGGGAAGGCAATTGGCTCTTTTTACAAGACCAGCAAAACCCCAATCTATTATTGGCAGGCCATTATGAGGGAATTTCAGTTTTTGATAATGCTACCTTAAATCCGCTTTTTGATATTCCCAACTTCAAAGAATCAAGCCGTTTTTTGGTGCAAGATAGCAGGGGCGATTACTGGGTTTCTCATCCTTACAAAGGCGTATACAGAATTCAGAACGCTACTCGGCAAGGTATACAAAAGATCGATCGATTTGGCCCTGTTCAGGGCTTGCCATCCTATTTGCATAATCATGTGTTTTTGATTAACGATCAGATTTTGGTTTGTGCAGAGCAAGGCGTCTACTCTTTTGATGACTCCACAGAGCGCTTCGAGCCTTACGATCCGCTCAATCAATTTTTAGGTAGCGATAATAAAGTCAGGCGGCTATTCGAAACACCTAATGAGGATATCTGGTTTATTACTGACAACGAAATAGGAGTACTAGAAATTGATGAGAAAGGACTCAATCGAACGATTAAAAAACGTGTTTTTCCGGCCTTAAAGAATAAAATGAATGGTGGTTTTGAACGCATCTATCCCTATGATGAAGAACATGTCTTTTTGACCACTATCAATGGATTTTTACATTATGATCCACGGTATACTTCAGATCGGCAGCCCATTTTCCATATTGTTCCTGAAGAGCTGGTGATTAATGAAGATAGTCTCATCTACTTGCAGCCCCTTCAGGAAAACCTTGTGCTTTCGCATCGGGAGCAATCACTTCTTTTTAAGATGGGCGTCACCGAATTTGTCAATAATGAAAATGTACGCTTTCAATTCAAACTAGAGGGCTTTGATGAAGACTGGACACCACCTAGCCGCCTACGCATGAAGGCCTACACGAACCTAGCTCCCAAATCGTACGTCCTCAGAGTCCGCGCTTTTAATCAGGATGATATTTATGCCACAGACTATGCTTTTCCTTTTATCATTCTGAAGCCTTGGTATTTGAGTATACCAGCTGTATTGACCTACTTGGTTCTATTGCTCACAAGCGGATACTTGGTCTACACCCGCCTCCGCAAATCCTACACTGATTTAGAGCAAAAGGTAGATCATACCGTCAAACTGTCCAATGAAGAGATACAACGGCTAGAAACCGAAAAAGTGCAAGCAGAGCTAGACCACAAAAAGCGAGAACTGGTCTCTGCCACCATGCACCTCATCAAAAAGAATGAAACCATTGCAGACATCGCAAACGAACTAGCTGGCATCCGTAATAAAACCAGAGAAGCCACTACTACCGAACAGCTCGGAAAACTCATCCGATTCCTCAAAAAGGAGGAGCTAGAAGATAATAACTGGGAGCAGCTCATGTTTCATTTCAATGAAATTCACGAAGGCTTTTTTGAAGAGCTCAAGCAAAAATATCCAGCCCTCACTCCAAAAGACCTCCGCCTATGTGCCTACCTCAAAATGAACCTGACCACCAAAGAAATGGCTAGCCTCATGAGTGTCTCCTTACGTGGAGTAGAGGCTAGCCGTTATCGCTTACGCAAAAAGCTGGGCTTGGGCTCTGAAGTGAACCTCACCAGCTTTTTTATGGGTATTTAAATTTAAGGCTTACTCTGCGCCTTAATAGAAATAGGCTCGATCGCCAGTTCCTTATACAGTGAATTAAACGCAGGGATATGCTCTGCCTTAATCTGATTAAAAGTCGCAAGTTGCGTGTTAATCTTCTGAGTCATTTCCTCTGCCACAGCTTTTGCCTGCTTAGTCGGCGGAAAATCACCAATACTACTCAAAGACGCCACTGCTCCCAATTTATTGGTTAGCTTGATCGGGAAGTTGAGCGGATCTTGGCGGCTGCGGTTTTTGGTCTGGTAAAGTTCCTGTTCCACATTCGTCATCAGCGAGTCAATCAGCGTTGCTTTTTCTATCAGCGGCTTTGTTCGTTCGTTATCTCCTAGTCCTGCTGTAATACCTTTTACCTGATCGCGAATGGTACGAATATCAACGATGGCCTGGTGTGCCTCAGATACTTTGCCATTTACTTTGCGTAAAAAGTCAAATTGCTCTTGCATATCAGCTAGGCTAGAAGAGGAGCGCGGGTCTTTCAATATTTTGAAATCGCGGAGCTGCTCTTGATCGCCTACTTTTAGCTTCACCTTATAGTCGCCGGGCACTGCTTTGGGGCCTGTGGTGCGCGCTGCCCAGAGTACCATACCCTCAAATTTCTTGGTGTCAGGGTAGCGCATATCCCATACAAATTGGTTGCCACCGGCATCTAGCTTTAGCTTCTCCTTCTTCTCTTTCGCTCGGGTAGAAAAGGATTTGATCAAGGTGCCGTCCGACTCATGGAAGCTAAGTACCACGTCTGCATCTTCGGCAGGTGCATCTTTTAGGTAAAAATAGACGGGTACGCCGCCCGTATGGTTCATTCCTGCATTTTTGGCCTTTTTGTTCTGCCAACCATCCATCCGGTAGCTATCCATTGGCTTGAATAGGTGGTGGTCATTTTTAGCCATTTTTTTGTTCAGCTGGTGTATTACCGTCAAATCATCGATCACCCAGAAGCTGCGCCCCTGCGTTGCTGCAATCAGGTTGTCGTTTTTGATAGCCAAATCAGTAACAGGTACCGTTGGTAAATTGAGCTGGAACGACTGCCAGTTCGAGCCATTGTCGAAAGAAATATACATGCCTGTCTCAGTACCGGCATACAACAAACCTTTACGCTTCGGATCAGCTCGGAGCACTCTCGTAAAATGATCTTTTGGAATGCCATTCACAATTTTCTTCCAGGTTTTTCCATAATCAGCAGTATGGTATAAATACGGCTGATAGTCGCCCAATTTGTAGCGCGTACCCGCTACATAGGCCCCCCCCTTGACAAATGGATCGGGGTCGATGCTGTTGATCATCATCCATTCTGGCATGCCTTTGGGCGTCACATTATCCCAGTTTTTGCCCCCATCTTTACTTACATGAAGCAAGCCATCATCCGAGCCCACCCAAAATAAGTCTTTTTCATAGGGCGACTCGCAAGCGGCAAAGATGGTGCAGTAGTATTCCACTCCGGTGTTATCCTTCGTGATAGGGCCACCAGAAGAAACCAGTTTAGAGGGATCATTGCGCGTAAGATCAGGGCTAACAATCGTCCATGATTGACCACCGTCTTCAGTCATATGTAGGTGGTTAGATGCTGTAAATAGGCGCTTAGGATTGTGTGGGGAGAAGAAAACCGGGAAGTTCCACTGGAAGCGATACTTCATACCTTCTGCACCATATCCCATCGGGTTATCCGGCCATACATTGATGGCTTGGGTTTCGCCTGTTTTGTGGTTTTTTCTAGTTAAAAATCCACCGTAGCTCCCGCCGTATACTATGTCATTATCTAAGGGATCGATTGCAATATGCGCACTTTCGCCCCCTGCGGTAGCTTCCCAGTGGCGTTGGTCAATTACATTGCTGGAAGTACGGTGTAGGATACGCACCGTAGAATTATCTTGCTGCGCACCGTAGATGCGATAGGGGAAATTATTATCCGTCGTTACGCGATAGAACTGCGAGGTAGGCTGATTTTGGTAAGTGGACCAGTTCTCCCCACCATCAAAGCTCACCTGCGCACCACCATCATCTCCAATAATCATACGTCCTGAATCTTCTGGTGCAATCCAAAGATCGTGATGATCACCGTGCGGCGCCCGCGCTGACTTGAAGGTTTTTCCACCATCTGTAGACTTATGGTAGTCCACATTCACTACATATACCACATCCTCATCATTAGGGTCTGCATAAATGCGCGTGTAGTACCATGCCCGCTGGCGCAAGGCCCGCTTGTCGTTAACCTTATTCCAAGTTTCGCCCCCATCTTCTGAGCGGAATACCCCTCCGTTTTCATTCTCCACAATAGCCCATATGCGCTCAGAGTTGGCACCAGAAATAGTCACGCCATTAATACCCCAAGTGCCTTCGGGCAATCCTTCATTAGAAGAAATATTCGTCCAGCTCTCCCCACCGTCCGTACTTTTCCAAAGGCCAGAGCCTTCGCCACCACTCTCTAAACTATAGGGGGTACGACGCACCCTCCAGGTAGAAGCAAATAGAATACGCGGATTATTAGGATCCATCATCAGATCCACCGCTCCTGCATCTTTATTAACATACAGGACTTTCGTCCAATTCTTACCCCCATCCTCACTTTTGTACACCCCACGCTCTTCACTCGATTGGAATAAGTCTCCCATCACCGCAGCATACACCACCTCTGGGTTTTGCGGATGTATCCGAATACGCGACACGTGGCGGCTATTTGGAAGGCCTGCTTTAGTCCAGGTTTTTCCAGCATCTACAGTCTTCCAAATCCCATAGCCATAGGAAACATTTCCACGAACCGTTTTCTCGCCACCGCCCACGTAGATGACATTATTATCATACGCACTCACGGCTACCGATCCAATAGACCCGCCAAAGAAGCCATCCGAAATATTGCTCCAAGACTGGCCCCCATCCTTGGTACGCCAGACGCCACCTCCGGCGCCTCCAAAGTAAAACAAGTTCGGTTTACCCGGCACTCCCGTCACCGCGCAAGACCGCCCGCCCCGATAAGGGCCAATGCTCCGCCACTGAACGGCATCGTACAAGGCTTCATCAAAGCCTGCTTTGGAGGACTGGGCAGCACTGTCGGTTGTTGGTAAAACAAAAAAGAATAGCATGCAAAGGCATGCCAGAAAACTAGGCGTTTGTGTTCTCATTAATTGTAATTTAAGTTGATTGTTAAAATATGTAAACATGCTTTCTTTTTTACCGATAGCTATCGGTACAAAAAAGAAACAAAAAAAGTCAAGGCTTAACCTATATTTGGATAGCACTAAGCTTCATTTTCTTTTCAACGCAGGCTAAAGCCGCTTCGCTCACCGCCTGCTAGCTCGCACTAGCTGAAAATAAAGCTAAGTACTATAAGCCAAATATAGCTTAGGCCGAAGACAGTAGATATTTACGCTTCTTGCTTGAGCGATCAGAAATTCGGCCTTAGATAGATTTGGTCAATACTACTTAGCTCTAATTTTCAGCTAGGGTGACGCTAGTAATCCACAAGTGATTCAGCGTTCAGCTGATGAACGGCTTGGATTACGAAGGCGAAAATTAGGGCTTAGTAGTATCCAAATCTATCGTAAGCCTTGATCTTTTGGTTCTTTTGCATCAAGGCAAAAGAACAAAGTAAGAGCAGTTAAAGCCGTTGCTAAAACACAACTAAATTAGCAAAAATCGGTAGGCTTCAAAATAGGAAATGTAAACTATAGTTAAACAATGCAAGTTTTGTGAAAATATGGCAACGACATTTTTTTGGCCTGCAAGGCAAAAAACGTAGGCATATCCTTAGATATGGCGAGGCTTTTTAACGCGGCAGGACGGAAAAAGGGCAAGTCAGAATTCACAAAACTTGGGTTGTTTAACTATAACCTGCTGAACTA
>JBCCRH010000257.1:0-8886 GCA_039208045.1 Bacteroidota bacterium | reverse complement strand
TAGAGGCTTGGCGCGCGATGCTAATGTGAAGATTACTGATGTTAATGGGAAGCTCGTTTTTGAAACCACTGCCAATGGCGGACAGGCAGTATGGGACGGCCGCGACTACAATGGTCGCCGAGCTAGCTCAGGCGTATATTTAATTTTTGCGACCACTAATTCGCGCATCTCTGCCTTTGCCGATCCTGATGCTACGGTAGGGAAAATACTATTACTCAACTAGAAAAAAAGGGTTGACCACTACCGCAGCCAACCCCCAACTATTGTTGATAATTAATAGGATTTTGCAAATTTAGATATCCAGTAGCATAGCTACAGGATCTTCCAACAGCTCCTTCACGCGCACCAAAAACGTTACCGAAGTACTACCGTCGATCACGCGGTGATCGTACGATAAAGCTAGGTACATCATCGGACGAATTTCAATATTGCCATCAATCACCATTGGGCGTTGCTTAATACCGTGCATCCCCAAAATAGCGGACTGCGGCTCATTCAAGATAGGTGTACTTTGGAGTGAGCCAAATACACCACCATTGGTAATGGTGAAAGTACCGCCCGTCATTTCATCTAGCGAAAGCGTACCCGCTCTCGCTTTACCTGCCAATTCCTTGATTTTATATTCTACTTCCGCAAAATTCAGCGACTCCACATTGTGTACTGGTGGTACGACTAAGCCCGTAGGCGTAGAAATCGCAATGGAAATATCTGCATAATCGTGGTAGATCAGTTCGTTGCCATCAATGCGAGCATTGACATCTGGCTTCTCCATCAGTGCTGTAGCACACGCTTTCGCGAAAAGCGACATAAAACCCAGCTTAATGCCATACTTTTCCACAAAGCGCTCCTGATATTTTTTACGCAGGGCCATCACTGCTTTTAGGTCTACCTCATTGAAGGTCGTCAGCATGGCGGTGTTATTCTTCGCACTCACCAATCGTTTAGCAATAGTGCGGCGCATGCGGCTCATCTTCTTGCGAGAAGTTTCTCGGCTGAAGGCAGCTGCATTAGATGGGCTTGGCGCCACAAATACCGGCTCTTCTTTTTTGGGAGCGGGAGGTGCCGCTGGTGGTGCGACAGGTTTTTTGGCTACTGCATCTTGTGCGTCTGCTTTGGTAATACGTCCATCTCGGCCAGTACCTACCACCGCCGAAGCTACCATATCATTTTCTTTCAAAATTTTGGCGGCAGCGGGAGAGGGATGGCCCGTAGCATAAGTAGTGGCGCTTGGGGCTGCTGTTTTGGCGGGTTCTGCTTTGGGTGCTTCTTTTGCTGGAGTTGCTTTAGGCGCATCGCTCCCCCCGTCCTCGGCACTCACACTCGTATCGATTTTTGCCACTAGCGCCCCGATCTCTAAGTCATCACCTTCCGAAGCTACATAAATCAATTTTCCGGCTGCTTCGGCAGGAAATTCGAGGGTTGCTTTATCGGATTCAAATTCGCAAATGGGCTCATCGAGCTTTACGAATTCGCCATCTTCTTTAAGCCATTGCGAGAGCGTCACTTCAGTAACCGACTCGCCAATGGTAGGGACTTTCATTTCAACAATACTCATAAAATAGTTCTTTTGATCATAACAGCATCAAGCTATGTGGGGTTTGCGACACAAACATCTACTAAAGCCCTCAATTAACAAAATTTAAACCGGATATTTTTGGGCGGTAGCGATTAATTCATCTCAAATACATGCAGTCTCGCTTTACTATCCTTTCCCTCATTGGCAATATACAGCCTGCCCTGCTGATCAAAGCAGATACCTTCCGGCTGGGCATGCACTTTTTTCTTGAGTTTTTCGAGGTGCAATAGTTTGCCTTCTGGCGAGAGCACCATGATGATTTTTCCTACGCTAGAGGTGATATAGATATTTTGCGTAAGCGGATGGATCGCAATGCCCGAAGGACTAAAGGTAAGGCCGCCGTGGTCGGGCTGAAAAAACTCGATCAGTTTTTCCAATTTTCGTATCTGTGGCTGCGTATTGAGGTAAGCTTGTATTTCGTCTAGGCTGACGAGATAAGTGGGCTTGGCCGAAAGCGACTCGGAATCTAGGTTGAAACTGTATATTCCTTTTTGCATTTCGTATTCCGCCTCTTTTCCAGCGCGGGCCTTGCAGGCGAGCAGCAGGCGGTTGTTGGCAGCATCGTACGCCAAACCTTCCACATCATTCGCAGCAGACAAAAAAGTATTGAATTTATTAACTGCTTGTTTCTTCTTCCCTGCTTGCTCTATTTTATACAGCGTGCCGGTGCTTTTTAGCACATAGAGGGCATCTTTGGTAGCCTCTATACCTTCATAATCGCCTTTTTTCCAAAATTCAAATTCCTCTTCCACCTTACCCGTCTTAGGATCTATCAAAAAGACTTTACCATCTTCATCCTGCACTGCTGCAATGTACTTCCCCTCAGCAAACATGCTCAGCCCCGAAATTTCAGTTAAGCGCTTGGGCAACTTGAAAGTAGTATTGGGCGTGCTTGCGTTGTAAGCCCACTGAAAACCTTCTTCTGACCAGGAAAAGCCTTCATCGGCAGGGGGAGAACTAGGGTCACAGGAAAGTAGGGTGTAAATGGCAATAAAGAGTAGTGGCATTCGAAACATCATTTTATTTGGTTCTAATATAATAAATCCTGTTTAGTAACAGCCAAAGAATAAGTTCCGCATTTTGGCAAGGGGATTTTGTTCCAAGACAAGGCGAAAAACGTAGACGATGCCTTAGTATCGGCGTCCCGATAATTATCGGGATTCAACGCAGTATTGGAGCAAAAGAGCCAGCCATAAATCGAGAAGTTATTCTTTGACTGTTACTTAAGGGGTTAGATTTTCCAACTACCACTAAATGACTGTAAATTGAGATCACGCGGATTGCAAATCCACTCAGCACGTGCTAGGCTATTTTGCTTTATAAAGCCTGGCCCGCGCTCAGCGGATTTGCAATCCGCGAGTTTTTAATACATTTAAGTGATAAAGCACTAATTCTGATTCAAAGACTTCATCAGCTCTTGAAACTCCTTCATCTTCTCCGGATCACCCTGCATTTCCTGCATCATCTTTACCATATCGGTTAAGTCAAATACCTTGTAGTCCTCCTCTGATACGGCAAACATATCATCGGGTAGTGCCTTTTCTTCTACCGTAGTCACTAATTTTTCAGGGACGTCGCTGCCTTTGCGCTTCATTACGGCTTCTAGCACCATGCCTTCCCGAAGCAGCTCTACCATCGCCTTATCCCCAGCGCCCGACATCTGAATCGCATCCTCCATGATGGGGAATAGGTCATACAGCGTCAAGCCCAGTTCATCAGTGATCCATGCCGTTACTTGGTTGCCATCTGCTGTAGCGATAACTTCTTTACAGGTATACTTACCAATCTTCTTGGTATTTCCGGTAACCTTTACCTCCGTTTCAGCCATGTTTGCCTTACCCTGTGCGCCCATGCTCCCCATGCCTTTCAGCATATCCGGGCCCATCTTCAAGGCAATTTTCTGCCCATCCTTTTCGATTAAGCTGGTAATGATCTTCGTCTTTCTATTCGACAGCATTTTGCCAGGGCCGCCCATGGCGTTGGCCATATCGATTAGTGCTAAGTCTCCTTTTACATAAAAAGTAATTCCCATTTCGGTAGTGCCAGCTCCTTGCATGGCAATAACGCCTTCAAATGATTTTTGCGCCAGCAATAGGGTAGCAGAAAAAGCTACTAGAGCTACGCTCATTACGATGGTTGTAATACGCATATTAGATTGTTTTATTGTTTGATAATTTTAATGGTTTGACGAGTGTTTTTCCCTATCAGCTGTAAGAAATACACCCCCCTAGCCTGTTGGCTAACATCCAAAGTAGCAGATAGTTGAGTGGCCTCAAAGGTACCGCTTTGTACTAATCGCCCTTGTGCATCTAGCAGTTGGTACTGCGCAGGTAGTGGCTTTCCAGCATCATTGATCCTAATTTCATCAGACGCTGGGTTGGGGAATACTTGGATGGTATGCTCGGCGCTTGGAGCGTCTACATTAGTAACAGTACTTACCTTAAAAACTCGCACGCCCCTGCCTTCCAGCTCGCTCAGCCCAAAACTACCATCAAACGAAATAGGTAGTTGCTCAATAGTATTCGCTTCCTCCAGCAAATCCTCCAACCGAACGGTCACACTGCCCGGCAAGCTCTGAAATTCGGGCTCGAAATACAGGTTGGTCAGGTTCTGCTCGCTATTGTTGATAATCACCACCACCTGCTCATTATTGCCATAAGTGCGCACAAAACACAGTACCTTATCGCTATTTGGGATCATGCTGTAGTATTCCCCCTTATTCAGTGCAGGTTCCGCATTGCGCACATGAATCAATTTTTTGTACCAATTCAACAATGAATTGTCATTTCCTTCCATCGCCGCGACATTATAAAGTGGATAGTTCGGATTGAGCTGTTGCCACGGAACACTGGTGGAGAATCCTGCATGCTGGGCCGTCGACCATTGCATAGGCCGCCGAATATTGGGGTCGGGCTTAGTACCATTCATACCCACCTCTTCGCCATAGTACAAATAGGGCACTCCCGGTAGGGTCAGGTAGATGGCTGCTGCCGTGCGGTTTTTATTTAGGTTGTCACCAAAAATGTCTTTTACTCGGTCTTGATCGTGGTTCGTTAGGAAGGTGCCCCATTCTAGGTGCGGGTAGACGTTGTACACCTGCTGTATCTGCTGTCGCAAAATGTCTGTACTTACCCCTTCGTTAACGGTATACAAAATGGTGCCAGCGAGGTCAAATTCAAAGCAGTAATCCAAGCGATCCTCTTCTACATAAGGCACCACCTGCGGGGTGCTCGACCAAGCCTCCCCTACGGTAAAGGCGTCTGGTTTGGTCGCCTTGTAGTGCGTGCGGAATTCGTTCCAAAAGTCCAGCGTTGTCTGGGTGTTTTCCAGGGTGTTGCCGTCTTCAAAGATATATTTCACTGCATCTAGGCGAAAGCCGTCAATACCAATTTCATCTAGCCAAAAATCAGCAGCATCAAACATTTCTGCCTTCAAATCAGGATTAGAATAATCCAAATCAGGCATGCCTCCCCAGAATAGCCCATAGTAATAGCCGGTAGGCGAATTGTGCCACACCTGCTGCCCCCAAGGCCCACTAATCCCCGGATCATTGGCCGACCAGCGGTACCAATCTCGAAAAGGAGAGTCAAAACTGTTCACCGCGCTCTGAAACCAAGGGTGTTCGGTAGAACTATGGTTCATCACAAAATCAATAATTACTCTGATACCTCGCGCATGCGCCGCATCGAGGAAGTTTTGGAAATCTTCCATCGTTCCATAATCGGGATGGATAGAGCGATAATCGGTCACATCATACCCGTGATAGCTTGGGGAGTCGTGTATTGGCATGAGCCATATTCCAGTGATGCCCAGGTCATCATCCGTATCGGGATTGCCATCGTTGAGATAGTCCAATTTCTGGGTAATGCCGTTGAAGTCGCCGATGCCATCGCCATCGCTATCAAAGAAGCTGCGCACAAAGATTTCATAAAAAACGGTTTCATTCCACCAGGATACATCTGAAGTATTACGTGCTTTTACTTCTATAAAATTGGTAATAGTCAGTGTGTCGGAACCATTTGCATTCATTGCGATAAGCGTAACATCATAGGTGCCAGGAGTAGCATACTGCACCATCGGATTCGATTGGGTAGAAGTAGAAGGTACGCCCCCTTCGAATAGCCATTTGACCCCAGTCACATCCCCCGCTGAAGTATTTTGAAAACCTACAATCGCATTGCTATAGACGGAGCGTATATCCGTAAAAAAACTGGCCTGTGCAGGGCTATTAGGCGGCAGCTCATCATTGTACCAATACTCAAGCTCATTAGCACCACTCTGCACAGTATATACCCGATTGCTGCCCCCACCCGGAAACTCCTCGGTGCCATCCCACGCCCCATTGCGCCGAAACTTAAACTGGATGGTGGTTCCCACTGTAAATCCACCTATAGTTTTGGTATAAATGCCATCGCCATCGCTGTCCGTAAGCTGATCTAAGGTATTGCCCCAGCCATTGAAGGTGCCCGCCAAGTCTAGCTGCGCCCCGGCAGGATTGAATACGCCTTGTTCAATCAAATAATTCATATTAACACCAAACGTAATGGATACGGTTTGGGCTTGCACCGCAATGCTTGTTGCCGCACTCAGGGCAACGAGTAAGAATAAAAATCGCTTCATGTCCTTTGTTTACGTTCGTTAAGTCTGACCCGCGCTAAGTGGACCCGCCTGCATCGGGCAGGTTTGTAATCCGCGTGGGTATGTTTTCTAAGCTTTAGACTTCGCTAAACTGAGACTAGGTAATTCTTTAATGTCTTTTGAAGGACTAGAAGGGCGAAACATAAAATATAATCCAATGATGAAAAAAGGGATACTCAATAATTGGCCGGTAGTTAAGACCTCATTGACCAAGGTCTCAAAACCGCCCTGGCTCTCCTTAACGTACTCCATGATAAAGCGGAATCCCCAGATGAGGACGAGGAAAAACCCGAAAATGTAACCGGGCTTCATCACTTTATCGGTCTTCCAATAAGTATAATACAATATGCCAAAGCTAAGGAGATAAGTAAAGGCTTCATATATCTGAACGGGGTGGCGTGGTACATCATCAACGGATGTAAAGATAAAGGCCCAAGACACTTCCGTTGGCAACCCAATGATCTCTGAATTCATAAGATTACCCAAGCGAATAAAGCAGCCCGCCAAAGCCGTGGGCACTACCACTTTATCCAAAATCCACAGTACCGACTTCTTGGATACCCGCTTAGAAAAAAGCCATAGGGCAAAGATAATTGCCATCGCTCCTCCGTGGCTCGCCAGCCCCCCTTTCCAAACCATGGGAATTTCGCTCAAATTTTGCGAATAATAATCCCAATCATAGAAAAGCACATGGCCCAGCCGCGCTCCAATGATAGTAGCCACCACCATATATACAAAACAGGTATCTAACCATGCTTCTGGCACCTTCTCTGCCGCAAACATTCGGCGTACGATATACAGTCCGATCAAAAAACCAGAGGCAAACAGCAGCCCATACCATTTTAGCGTAAGCGGTCCGAGCTGAAAGATTTCGGGAGATACATCCCAGGTGATGTAGGCAAGCATGCAGTAGTAGTATAAATTACAAAAAGCACCGCAAAGGTATTCAATAAAACACGGCCGACAAAGTATCGCTGCGGCGCTTTAGGCGAATCTTAACGTTTGGGGCGGCCCCGGCCTGGAATTCGAGGCTTAAAAAAGCGCCGCTCGAAGAGTTGCTTCAGCTTTTTTTGCTGCGCTTCATCTAAGTCTTCCGCCAAATCATCAAAATGCTGACTTACTCGCAGCACTACGGCTCCCTCCAAACGACCAATTTCTTGGGCTAACTCGTTCTTTTGAGCAGGCGCTTGATCGATTTGCGCAACCAATTCATTTCGCAGTAGGCGGATGCTATCCATCAAGGCCTTGGTCTTGCTGAAGTGGTCTTGCTCTTTAGCAATAAAGGTTTGTTCTTGACTATCGTTTAATGCAAGTTCGTGTATCATCCTGCGAGCCATATGTTCTGGCTTCGGGGGAGGGGGAGGGCCTAATAGCAGTATAGCCATCAGTCCAACATTCATTAGAGCGAGCACCACTAAAAGTATAGTTGTTGTTTTATTATTTTTGATCCAGCTCATTATTGACGTTTTTATTCCTCTAACCCTAAATCTGGCAGTAGCAGGTAGTCTTCAGCACTAGCTTCTGTCCAGCCATACTCTTCAGCCATCGAGAAATCGGTATTTTGCTGCTGCCAATAATTCCAAACCACTAAGCTATTTAGCAGTAACAAACAGCCTACCAAAGTGGGCTGCAACGCCCAGCGCAAGGAAAAGCTGGGAGGAACAGGCTCTTGCGCGAGCTGTGCTTTGATGCGCGTGTGTAAAAATGGATTGGGCTGGTAGCGTTCTTTGCCCAGCTGCTCCATCGTGTGTTCCACACGCTTTTGAATATCATCGTGTCGATTTCTTTCCATCATCTATTGGTATTGTTGATAAAAATGGGTTAATTTCTTTCGCATATTTCGGCTGGCCCGATGAATGAGCGACTCCACCGCAGCCACACTGGTATCCATAATACGGGCAATCTCCGTGTAGGATAAGTCATCATATTTCCGAAGCACAAATGCCGTTCGCTGTTGCTCGGGTAGCTTGTTTAAGGCCGTTCTCAAAGCCACCCTAATCTCCGCTTGTTCCAGCTCCTCCTCAGGCTGCCGATGAATCGTATCCTTAAACTCCCGTGCTTCCGCTGCTTCCCCAAATCCAAAAAAGTGGCTCACCGTCTGCAAGCGCCGCTTTTGCTTGCGCTTGGCCACCTGATTAAGCGATTTATTCACTGCAATTCGATACAGCCAAGTCGACAGCTTCGACTGCCCCTGAAACTTTTCGATGGATCGAAATACTTCCACAAATACATCTTGCGTCAGCTCCTCCGCTTCCACCTGATTTTGTACAAACCCAAAGCAGGTATTCCCCACCACCTGCTGGTACTGGTCTACCAAATGCACAAATGCGCGCTCGTCGCCCTTGCGCAAGCCATCGATGAGTAGCGCTTCGGTCATACTTTCGGATACGTCTGATTGATTAGACAAAGGTACGGGGAAAAACTTGCGGGGGGGATTTGGTTTAGGGGTTTAGGGGTTTAGGGGTTTGAGGGTTTTGGAGTTGTAGGGATTGGGTTGGAGCTTTTTTCTTCATTTAGTCCAGCTCCAGTAATAGCTCATTTATGGATTTATCCCATTCTAATTCGTTCGCCTCTTTGCTGAATTCATCCATGTTGAAATCTATGAGTGGGCGTTCCTTCTTAATATATTCTAAATCGACCTGCTTGCTTATATTTGAATGCTTGGCTAGGTT
>JBCCRH010000256.1:0-8900 GCA_039208045.1 Bacteroidota bacterium | reverse complement strand
CGGATATTGGAGATCAGCAGTCCTTGGAAGATGACCTAAGTACCTACAGCTCTCGCTTGCGCAATGCGCGTATCTTTTTGGAAAAAGCAGATGATAAGACGCTTGTGCTCATCGACGAGTTTGGCTCAGGTACGGATCCTAAGATTGGGGGTGCCATTGCGGAAGCCATCCTACATAACTTGAATAAGCGGAAAGTGCATGGCATTATCACTACACACTATTCTAACCTTAAAATATTTGCTTTTAAGAGTAAAGGCATCGTAAATGGATCGATGCGCTTTGATCGGAAGAGTCTAAATCCTACTTATGAGTTTAATGTAGGACGACCAGGTAGCTCCTATGCTTTTGAGATCGCAGAGAAGAGTGGCTTGCAAGGACATGTGCTCCAATATGCTCAAAAACGAACAGGGGAGAATCAGAAGGCTGTAGATCAGCTGCTAATGGAGCTACAGCGAGAGCGCCAAGAGCTAGAAGAGAAGATGAAACAAATGCTAGAAAAAGAGCGCAAGCTGGAACGTTTGGTGAAAACCTACGACCAGATGCACCTAGAGCTGGATGTGCGTAGGAAGAAGATGAAGCTCGAAAACAAAGAGAACGCCCTTCAGCAAGTAGCAAAGGATAATAAAGAGTTAGAAAAGCTCATTCGTGAGATTAGAGAAGAGCAAAACCTAGAAAAAGCCAAAGAATTGGCTGCCGCAGCCAAAGAGCAGCGTAAAACCCTAGTGGAGAATGTACAGGAATTGCGAGAAGAAGTATATTATCAACCCAAGAAAACAATAATAGAGGAGCGGCCGATTGTTGAAGGAGACTATGTTAAACTGAAATCTGGTGGAGCAACAGGCGTAGTCGAGTCAATAGACCGCAAACGCGCCATCGTACTTATGGGAGAAATGCGTATGACCATCAAGCTCCGCGATCTGCAACTGGCGAAAGCCCCCCTTGATATTCGCTCCAAGCGATCCGTCACAGCAGATACCCTCGGCGTCCAAGCTGATTTCAAAACTCGAATCGACATTCGCGGCATGCGCTATGATGAGGCCATGCTGTTAGTCGAAGAGTTTGTCGATCAAGCCCTCATTAAAAATGCAACCAACCTCCGTATCGTACACGGAAAAGGCACCGGCGTTTTGCGCAAAGCAGTAAAACGAAAACTAAGGGAATATAATGTAGGAATGAAAGTGCGGCACCCACACGCAGAAGATGGCGGCGATGGCGTGACGATTGTGGAACTGTGAGCCAGGAGGGGGCGGGCGTGGATAGGGCTAGGGGGGAGTGGTCAGTGGTCAGTTATTAGTGGTCGGTAGGCAGTAGTCGGTGGGCAGTCATCAGTAGTTAGTAGCAAGTATGCGCCTTCGGCGCTCAAAACTGTCCACCGCCCACTGCCCACTGATGACTGCCCACCGACTACTAACTACTATTTACTGTTCACTGACTACTGCCCACTGTCTACCGACCACTGCCCACCGCCCCATGCTCCGCCTAGAACATCTCCGTCGCAGCAAAGTGGAAGTTTCCTTCGATAGCAGCGTTTTCGTCAGAATCAGAGCCGTGTACGGCGTTTTCGCCAATGCTGGAAGCATAGAGTTTGCGGATGGTGCCATCTGCGGCTTCGGCAGGATTGGTAGCACCGATTAGGGTGCGGAAATCTTCTACAGCATTGTCCTTTTCTAGGATGGCAGCTACGATAGGGCCAGAAGACATAAAGCCTACCAATTCGCCATAGAAAGGACGTTCTTTGTGTACGGCATAGAATTGTCCAGCGCTTTCTGCTGTTAGTTTGGTGTATTTCATAGCGACAATGCGAAAACCAGCATTGTTAATCATTGCTAAGATGTTGCCGATGTTGCCAGCTTTGACGGCATCGGGCTTGATCATTGTGAAGGTACGGTTACCAGCCATTTTTTGATTTAATTTGAGTGTCAAAAAAGCGGTGCAAAAGTAAGTAAAGTCATTTAGTCCGTCTAAACCTGCTACTTAATATTTTGGTTAAATTCATATTTTTTGGCATTTTCGCATCCTGATTAGCAGTAGAATGGAAAATATAAAAGAGCTCAAGTCAATTCTGGCCTCTCCTCAAGACATCGTTATCGTTACTCATCGCAATCCTGATGGTGATGCGATCGGTTCTTCTTTAGGGTTGAGGCACTTTCTGGAACAGGATCAGCATTCTGTTAAAGTCATTACGCCCTCTGAATATCCCAGTTTCCTGAATTGGATGGATGGAATACACGATATTATCATCTATGATATTGAACCGGAGGAAACCCAGCGGGTGTTGAAGAAAGCAGATATCGTATTCTGCTTAGACTTTAACGGCCTTGACCGTATTGATAAAGTAGGTGATATCATAGCTACTTTGCAAGTACCAAAAGTGATGATTGATCACCACTTGTTTCCGGAGCCTTTCGTGGATTTTATGCTTTCTGACACTAGTGCTAGTAGTACCTGCGAACTGGTATATGATTTCATCTGTATGCTCGATCGAAGACGAAATATCGATCTTCGGATAGGAGAGTCGCTATTTACGGGTATCCTAACAGATACAGGTTCCTTTAAATATGCTACTTCACCTAAGTTGTTTAGAATTGTTGGAGACCTGATCGAGCTTGGGGTAGATGACTATAAATTACAGGATTATATTTTCAATAGTCAAAAAGAGAAAAATCTACGCTTGTTGGGGCATTGCCTAGCTAATCGGATGGAGATTTTGCATGAATACCATACCGGAATTATTTATTTGACTAAAGAGGATTACAGCAACTTTGATATACAGCGGGGAGATACAGAAGGAATCGTCAACTACATCCTGAAGCTAAAGGGTATTAAAATGGCTGCTTTTATTATGGAGCAACCTACCATTGTAAAAATATCATTACGCTCCAAAGGAGAGTTTTCGGTTCAGGAAATTGCCAAGCGTCATTTCAAGGGTGGCGGACATAAAAATGCAGCAGGGGGAGCCTCTTTTCAAGGATTAGAAGCTACTATAAGAAAATTTAGAGAGTTGCTGCCGCGTTATCAACATCTACTACAAAGAATCTAAAGCTTTCATTTTATCATTCAATAATAATTATATGCGAATTTTTGCAATCTTAGCCTTACTGGCAGTCGCGAGTACTTTTGCCTGCCAAAATACGGCTGTTGGCAATGAAAGAGAAGTATCCGCTACCGGATACGAATATGTGGTACACACGAGTGCCGGTGGTGAAAAACCTCAAGAAGGAGACTACGTCTATTTTCATGCGCAAATGCGTAATGCGGATTCTGTAGTTTTTACCAGTCGTTCTCAAGGACAAGAGCCATTTATACAAATCGGTTCTGCCAGCAAACAAGGGCGCCCAGTTTCTCCAGTAGAAGACGTGCTAAAGGATTTGTCTGTAGGAGATAGCGTCACTATTTTTATCAGCTTGGATACTATTCCAAACAAACCGCGTGGGTTTGAGAATTCTAATACCATGTACTATGATGTGGTGCTGAATTCTATTAAGAACCAAGAAGAATACATGGCAGATTTGCAGAAAATTCGCCAAGAAATGGCTGCAAAAGCAGATATAGTAAAAGCCCGTGCTCCTGAGATTGATGCTTTTGCTCAGGATATAGGTAAGAAATATGCTAGTGGGGCGCTAGATAGCGAAATTCAGACTACTGCTTCTGGTTTGAAGTATGTGATCCATGAGGCAGGAGAAGGCCCAAATGCTGAACCAGGAAAAAACGTATCTGTTCAGTACTATGGAATGCTTACAGACGGCACTATTTTTGACCAATCGTTTACGCGAGGAGAGGCCATCAAATTCCCATTAGGCGTAGGCCGCGTCATCCAAGGTTGGGACGAAGGATTAGCCCTATTAAACAAAGGTACTAAAGCAACCTTCTTTATCCCTTCTGACTTAGGGTACGGCGCAACAGGTTCGCCGCCTAAAATTCCTGCGGATGCAGAATTGATCTTTTATGTAGAATTGGAAGATATAAATTAATTTTTTTGGGCTACCTGTGAAGCGTCATGGGTAGCCCAAAAATTATTTACCTACTATGCGGAAATACCTCAGCCTGAGCGTCCTATTGTTTTTGGCCACCTTGGCCTGGGGACAAGCGTCTGCCGATCAACGCTCTGTCTCTGAAAAGGGATATGAGTATATCAATTACACCAATAATCAAGGGCCACATCCACAAAAAGGGGATTATGCTTACTATCATGCCCAAATTAGAAATGGTGATACCATCTTATTTTCGAGCAGGGCCATTGCAGATAATATCCCCAATATCAAAATAGGTGATGCCGAAGCCCAAGGAGAGGATCGTTCACCAGTAGAAGATGTGCTACTCCAATTAGCAGTAGGGGATAGCGTCACCATCTTTTTGCCCCTAGATAATGAAACGGGGACGCTGCCTGGTTTTGACGAAGCTGAGTTTATGCCTTATGATGTGGTGCTGTTGGAGATTAAGGATGAGCGGGCATATCAAATGCATTTAGCGGAAGCGGAAAAAGTAAAAAAGCGGGTAAGAGCAAGAGAACCTCTAATAAAAGCGAAAGTAGAACAGGTGGCTGCCCAATATGCCGAAGGCAAATTAGCAGATCAACTGATAGAGACGCCGACCGGACTAACGTACCTCATACATCAAGTAGGCGACGGCCCAAAACCACCGGTTAACGAGCTAGTAAATGTACACTACTATGGCGCTTTACTGGATGGAACGCCCTTTGACAACTCCTTTAAACGAGGAACGCCCTTCGTGTTTGAGCTGGGAGCTGGTCAAGTGATTAAAGGATGGGATGAGGGTATTGCGCTATTGAATAAAGGAGGCGCTGCGACCTTGTTTATCCCCGCAGAACTGGCATACGGTGCTAAAGGCGCACCACCTGTGATACCTCCCAATGCCAAACTTATTTTTTACGTGGAGGTTATTCAAGATTAGGTCACCATTTTTTCACCAAACTCGTTTGCCATGACAACAGACCAACTGAGGGAACTCAAAGATCGTATGGTATCTCTAAGGAGGTATCTTTGACGTCGATGAGCGACTGATCCAGATTGAAGAAAAAACACAGCTTTCGCTTGATCCCAATTTTTGGAGCGATTCCAATCGGGCAGAGAGCATTATGAAGATATTGAAAAGCCACAAAAATTGGGTGGGTCAATACGAAAAAGTAGAGCAGGAGGTAGAGGATACCGAAGTGCTATTTGAATTTTTAAAAGAAGGTGAGTCTAGTGAGGAGGAAGTGGAAGGAAAATACGGTGAAGCATTAGCTGCCGTGGAAGACTTGGAATTTAGGTCCACCTTAAATAAGCAGGAAGATGAACTAGGGTGCATCCTTTCGATCAATGCCGGTGCCGGAGGCACGGAGAGTTGTGATTGGTCAGAAATGTTGATGCGCATGTATGTGATGTGGGCGGAACGCAAAGATTTTAAGATTAGTGAACTCAACTTGCAGCCAGGTGATGTAGCTGGCATCAAGTCGGTAGAACTAGAAATCAATGGAGATTTTGCCTACGGTCTTTTGAAAGGAGAAAACGGCGTACACCGGCTAGTACGTATTAGTCCATTTAACTCACAGGGCAAGCGAATGACTTCTTTTGCCTCCGTTTTTGTGCATCCACTGGTGGATGAACGCATCGAAGTGGAAGTTAATCCTGCGGATTTGGATTGGGATACGTTCCGGTCGAGTGGAGCAGGGGGGCAGCATGTCAATAAGACGGAGTCGGCGGTGCGCGTCCGGCATATTCCCTCTGGAATTGTGGTGGAATGCCAACAAGAGCGCTCTCAGCACCTCAATCGGGAAAAAGCTATTCAGATGCTCAAATCTAGGTTGTATGAGCAGGAGCTGGCTAAGCAGTTGGCAGAAAAAGAAAAGGTAGAGGCAGGAAAAATGAAGAACGAGTGGGGATCGCAGATTCGCAGCTATGTCTTGGATGATCGGCGGGTGAAAGATCACCGCACCAACCACCAAACCAGTAGAACGGACGCCGTACTCAATGGCGATTTGGATGATTTCTTGAAAGCTTTCCTAATGCATGGAGAAGTATCCTAATGCTAATGTGGGGTGGTTTTTTCGCTTAGTGCAAATAGCCACAGCCAGTGTGTTTTTGGGGCGTGCTTGGCAGCACATCGTATGGGATGCCCCTTTTCGAACGCTATTTTGGGATGAAGCTTGGATGCGGCCGCTCATTACAGGTGTATTGGGGTGGGAGTGGGAAGCTTATGCGACTAGCCCAGCAGTAGATGCCTTCATTTCTGATCTGATTGTTGGTTTTGGTTGGTTTTATGTGTTGTGTGCGGGTGTTGCCTTAGGAATTAATTACTTGGGGCGTATCGGGAGGATCATTTTGCGACTTGGAGGCATTGGGTTGATCTTCTTAGCCTTTTTGTATTTGAAAGAGCGCTTTTTCTTTGTAGGACAATTCTTAGAGTATACCCTACAGTTTTCGAGTCCCTTTTTGCTAGTCTACCTGAGTCAGTCGAAGCCCATTACTAAGGGTTTTCTGACTTTCGTCAAAATAGCCATCGCACTAACGTTTACTTGCCATGGTCTTTATGCCGTGGGCTTTTATCCTCGGCCCGGCAATTTTATTGGGATGGTTATGAATATTACTGGTCTGGAAGAAGGCGGTGCTATTAGCTTCTTGAATGTAGTGGGCATTCTAGATTTTGTGCTGAGTGTTGGTCTATTTCTGCCTTTTCGGTGGGCAGTCCTCCCAAGTGTAGCTTACGCAGCATTTTGGGGTTTTGGAACCACCATCGCTCGGGTGTGGGCCAATTTTTATCCCGATTATTGGGAGCAAACATTGCTGCAATGGCTACACGAGAGTGTATATCGCATCCCACATTTTATCCTCCCACTGGCGTTGCTACTGTTTTATCTGGCCATTTGGCGAAAGCCCAAAACCGCCCCTGCCCTTACAGCGCAAGAATCTCCGCCATCCGCACCAAGTCAGGATTAACGGGCTTCACATCTTGAATAGCCTCTTCAAAAGGAGTATAGGAAACTTGATTATTGATGATGCCAACCATTACATTTTCTCTGCCTTCTACTAAGGATTCTACCGCAGCAAAGCCTAGTCGACTGGCTAACACGCGGTCTAGGCAAGTCGGCGAGCCACCCCGCTGAAGGTGCCCAATAATGGTCACTTTGGTATCATAAAAATCAAACTCCTTTTGTACTGCTGCTGCTATTTCTGCTGCGCCACCCGATTTATTTCCTTCAGCAACAATCACCACACTGAAGAGCTTTTTACGCTTGGCAAACTTCTTGAGGGTATCCACTAACTTTTCAATGGAAGTATCAATTTCTGGAATCATCACACTACCCGCACCACTGCCAATAGCTGTAGACAGCGCAATAAAACCAGCATGCCGACCCATGACTTCAACGAAGAATAAGCGGTTATGAGAATCTGCTGTATCTCTAATTTTATCCACTGCTTCTACTGCTGTGTTAATCGCTGTATCAAAGCCGATCGTGAAATCCGTCCCTGCTAAGTCATTATCAATGGTGCCAGGAATACCAATGAATGGGATGTCATATTCTTTAGAGAAAATCTTAGCCCCCGTCAGCGTACCATCTCCACCAATCGCAATACAAGCATCAATATCAAAGGCAGAAAGCGACTCAAAGGCCTGTTTGCGGCCTTCGGGTGTACGAAATCGCTCGCTGCGCGCAGTCTTAAGGATGGTACCCCCTCGGTGAATGATATTTCCTACATCTCTCGGTTCAAGCCGTTTTAGGTTGCCATCTACCATCCCTTCGTAGCCCCGGTAGATACCATAAACGTGCATGTCGGCATACGAAGCTGTCCGAACGACGGCACGAATAGCGGCGTTCATGCCTGGAGCATCACCGCCAGAAGTAAAAACTGCTATACGTTTGATTTCCCGTTTCATGATAGATACAAGTTAATGGTTACAATTTAATTTGCTGTTGTGGTATGATACTGCACCAAGTGGTCAATAGGTTTTTGTATAAATCGGCCGACTTGGATGTTGCGCTCTTCCAAGACTGTCTTCACAATTTCCTGAAAGTGAAAAGCCACCGATCCAATGAAATGTACTGGCATCCGCAAGTGCCCCGGATACTTTCTCACATGGCGATCGATGAACTCTACAAAGGAACTATAAATTAGACGTTGCACAAAGAAATGCGCCTTGTGTTTTGCCAAAAAACGGGTGAGAGAAGCCAAAAAAACATTGGGTTGCGCTCCTTCGTACACCTCATCTAAAATCTCCATTTTCCCACCGGGAAATTGTTCCTCTAGCGCTATTTCCAGTTCTGCTGGTAATTCTCTATAAAAATAGGCGCGCACTAGCTTTTTACCCAAATGGCTGCCACTTCCTTCGTCCCCTAAGAAATAGCCCAAGTTGGTGACATTATCGGTCACCTGCACACCATCAAAAAGGCAAGTGTTAGAGCCAGTACCCATGATGCAAGCAATGCCTTCCTGTGTACCGCAGGTCGCTCGTGCTGCTGCCAAAAGATCGTGTTGGACTTCAATATTGGCTTGAGTAAAATACTGGCTTAAGGCCTTAATGATGACCGACTTGCGCTTGGTATCCCAGCATCCAGAGCCATAGAAATAAACGGATTTCGCATGTTGGGCTTGCCACAGGCTTTCGAACGCCTTTGCTACCTCCTTGGCAATTAATTGGTCGGTATGCAAAACAGGATTAAATCCCATCGTGCTCAATGATTCCACGCGATCTGATTGGATGACTTTCCAATCTGCTTTGGTAGACCCACTATCAGCGACAATGATCATATTTGTTGGTTTATAGCAATAGATAAAGGTAGTGTAAAATATACACTAAGTAAAAGAAAAAAAATGAACATCGCCTAAACTTTTTGTTGGCTAAACTATTTTTTAAAACACAAAATGTTTTATATTTGTAGCAACAAAAGGAAATGAATCATG
>JBCCRH010000255.1:0-8905 GCA_039208045.1 Bacteroidota bacterium | reverse complement strand
GTCAAAAAATAACTTCTCGATTTATGGCTGGCTCTTTTGCTCCAATACTTCGTTGAAAAGCCTCGCCGATGCTAAGGCATCGCCTGCGTTTTTCGCCTTGTCTTGGAGCAAAATCCCCTTGCCAAAATGCGGAACTTATTCATTGGCTGTTACTTAGTGATAAGCTCGGTTCAGACCCCGGCCGTGCGGCCGGGGCTGAATCGAGCCATCTATATCTGCTTTAGGTGTTTAAGCTGCTGGTGCAGCACTACGCAGATGAAGCGATTCCTTGATCGTCATGACATTCTTAGCAAAGTGCTCAAAAGGGGCTTTAAACAGTATGACTCGATTGGGTGCATTATCTGCCGTAGTCAAAGCGGCATTGGCATCTTTCAAGTAATTGTGGGTAAAGTTGAGCCCCACTACCAAGTCCTGCCCAAGATCATCCAATTGGTCGAAATAGTGATAAAACCGTTGTAAGGCTCCTTTGATATTGAATGCTTCGGTGCGGGCCCGGTAAGCAGCATCCCGCTGCCGCTCTAGTTTTTCTGTATCAAATTCCAAGTTGGTAATGGCACTTAGCAATTGTCGCAAAAAAGTATCCAGCATCTTCATGGGTCCATAGACCGCTCGTTGGTACTCCGACCGCAGCTGCCGAAGCCGAGCCGTATTTCTCATAATGGCCTGACTTTGCTCTTGGATAGCCCGATTGTTCCGTTTTTGCTCTTCCTTAATGACTCGATCTACTTCATCTAGTGATGTGCGGAAAGGCACTAGCTTATTAATAGCAACGTTGGTATTCATCTGCGCCGTTTTTAATTCAATGAATAAAATGCTGGTAATGGCCTTAATCTGTTCGGGAGCACTGGTGTCGCCAATTTGCCATTCCGCGATAAGTTGTGCAATACGGTCTTTGTGATCGTCATAACTTTGCAAAAAGTCATTGACTTCATCTATGCTTTTCTGAAGCGTAGGTACCAAGTCGACCTCATATGCTCTGGCTTGCTGCTTTATCCATTGTCCAGCTTGTGATTGGATGGGGGTATGGAGAATCTCCTCTGCGATGGCTCTTAGATTACTGATATTTTGGTTCATGTCTATTTATTTTAAAGATGATTAAAACTTAAACAGGTATACTACGCCGCTTCCAATGCTGCTTCGACATCTTTGCGCTTAAATGGTTTTAGCTTGCCTTTGCTATCGCGTAAGTCCACGGTTTTTACACCTCTCATCTGATCTTCAATAGTAGGAAGGGTTTCGGAAACGTCTTCCCAACTGGCGGCTAGTTGATTGAGTGGAGCCTTGGCAATGCGTGCCGGAGGGAGGTCGCTCACGCTGGTAAGTGGTTTGATCGCAGTGATGATATTGCCTAATTCATTACCTAGCTGTTGCCAGTCATTGGCCATCGTTGAAACGGCACTCTCTGCATTGGCAGCCTCTATCGCCAATTCCTGAGAAGAAGATTTTAAGGAACGTAAGAAGGTAAGGTTGCTATTGAGGCTATCGAATTCCTGCTGTGCATTACCTCTGGCTTCGAGCAGATTAGATAGTGCTAAGGAAGAGGCCACCAAGCCACCCGCTCCTGCCAAGAAGATCGCTGATCCGACCACGAAGGTGGTACCAAAGGTCAGAACGCCTGTCAGTGCAACAAAAGCGCCACCAATTACCGCTAGTCCACTAGCCGTTACAGCCAATGACATATGGGTGATTTGCGTATTCAAGTCATCTATTTGTGTTTCAAATTGCTTCAGCAAGCCATTGTCGCCCTCTGTACCCATAATGATGATTTCAGCATTATGGTAGGTCGTATTAAAATTGGAAACATCCGTATTCAGCTTTCCTGAAAAGGTAGAAAGGGCATCCTTAGTACCAAGTGCTTGCAATTTCTTTTCATTGGTGGCCGTTTGCACCCATTCTAGTAGCGCAACCAAGTCTTCTTTTCCTTGAAGATTGCCGCCTTTCCAGCTTTCCCAACTTTCGTTGATGGATTCTTGGTAAGCGATCATCATATTGCTGTAGTCTTTTAAATTAGAGATCAAAGTGATGATTCGAGGCGCGATGTTACTGCGGTAATCGGTAGCATTATCCTTCGCAGTGACCAAGAAGCTAGGTGCCTCGGAGACCAAAGGATCATTCTTGAGGCTGCTGGGCAGTATAATTTTGGGTTCTCGTAGCACTCTGGTGCAATAGGTATCTACGATCATGCCAAGGCTTGCCGACTTGGCAGCGTTATCTTTGATAGTGTTAGGAGTAGTATCGCTAGCTGGTGCATTAGCACTCAGGATCATAAATTGATTCATGATTGAATTTTTGAAAAGGTTATATAGATATATACGTGACGCAAAGTGGTTTGCTATATGCAACACCACTTTGGTGCAGTATGTACTGATATTGACGTAGTCGCGCAGTAGCGTGACTACTCAATCGTCAGTATATTTAAGGGAGGAGCTTAGATGGCGTCTTCAAAGGAGACTTCTTCCACCAAAGCATCGAAATCGCTCAGATCATCGATCACTCTTGGCTTTAATTGCTTTGCTCTATAGAATAGGGTATCAATGTAGCTGTGAGTGCGCTTCCACTCGGGGCGTGCTTTTTCGATAGCATTCATGACATAGGCCATATCGCTATGATCTTCCATTTCTTCGATCTTCTCTTGAATCGTTTCTACGCCAGTAGCCACGTCATGCCACTCTCCAAAGAAATTTCCGGTAGAGCTGAAGGCAAATCTGGTCGCTTCGTAAAGTGCTTCGGTGTGGTAGTGCAGTTCATTGATGAGTACCGAGCTCACATGGGCTTGAGCCGCTTTGATGTATAGGCTCATCAGCTTTTCATTGTCTGCATTAATACTAGTAGCGAACTCCCCTACTTTCACTGCGCCTCCTGTTGCCACTGCTAGCCCTGCTCCTGCCACCGTAGTCGCTGCGCCAGCAGATAAAGCCGAGGAAGTCGCCCCAACTGCCACTAGTACCCCACCTCCAGCAACGGCAATCACAGAAATGACGAGGTTGCCCGTATTTTCCTTGATATGGCGCTGTGTCTCTTCTATCTCTTCTTGAATCTGTTGCATCGTGCCTTCACCATCTTCGATGTCTTCTAAGTAGGCATCCAAGTCTTTGCTCAGTTGTACTCGTTCTTCAGAAATTTGCTTCTCTAGCACATTTAGCTCTCCAATCACAATGTCTGAGCGCTTCTCGATAGCTTCGGCTTTGTCCTTTAAGAAATCGTAGATTTCGAGCACTTCTTTGCGAGCCGTTTTACTTTTCTCTGGATCGGCGTCCAAAATCTCAGGTATAATCTCTAGTGCCACTTGTTGGTAGGATTCATAGGCATTGGCATAGTCCTGCATGTCTGAGTAAATATCAATTAGCGAGTAATTGATCTTACAATTGAAGGTATCTACCAAGCGCTTAATATTGGTTTGATGGCGACCAATATGTGCTACTTTTGATCCGGCACTGGTATTCGCTTCATCCCTTGGAATAATAATCCTTGGCTGTTGCTTAATAATGGTACAGAAGATGCGCATGAGTGCGATCGATTCCATAGTTTTTCTGAGGTCATCTCTCAGGTAGGTAGGTGATAGCGGGTTATTCTCATTACTGAATAATGCCGCCATTTCAAAACTCTTTGTCATTAGGGTTGGATTTAAAAAGTTTAAAATGTTATGGTTCAAACTTATGACCAATCCCGAAAAACCATTAGCACGTAAGTTGTAAGTGCTAGCACGTAAGTTGCATTTTTGACCCTAAGATGGTCAACCTTCTTTATTTCCCACTGTTTCGCCCACGTATATAAAATATCAACTATGGCAAGTGGACTACTGTGGTTTAGAACCGACCTCCGACTTAGCGACAATCTAGCGCTTCGCGCAGCAATGGATGAAAATCAGACGATCGTTCCCGTTTATATCATTGACGAGCAATGGTTGGGTGAAGATGAATGGGGCTTCCAGCGTACTGGCGCCTTCCGAATGCAATTTTTGCTCGACTGCTTAATCGACCTCAAGGAGCACCTCAAAGAATTGGGTAGTGACCTCATCATCAAAAAAGGTGATCCAACCGAGCTGCTCCCAGCTCTTGCAAAACAATACGAGTGTACGACCATTTACGCCAGTAAAGAATATACTACCGAGGAGATCCGCCTAGAGCAAGCGCTTGCCGATCAGCTCACCCTAGAACTGTACCACAACAGTCCCATGATTCATCCTGATGATGTAACCTTTTCGATTGATCGAATGCCCGAGGTGTTTAGTAGCTTTCGCAAAAAGGTAGAAAAATACAGCGAGGTGCGCGAGCCATTCCCTAGCCCTAAAAAGGTTAGTAGTCCGGCGCTAGAAACGATGGCTGTTCCTACCCTTTCGGAAATGGGCTACGAGCCAATTGAGACGGATGATCGCGCGGTACTGCCGTTCAAAGGAGGTGCCTTGGAAGCATGGAATCGCGTGGAACACTACTTTTGGGATACCGAAAAACTATCGGTGTATAAAGAAACGCGCAATGGCCTGATCGGTGCCGACTATTCGAGCAAGTTCTCTCCCTGGCTCGCCCACGGCTGCATCTCCGCCCGAGCCATTTACCACGAGGTAGAAAAATATGAAGAAGAAGTAGAAAAAAACAAGTCCACCTACTGGCTACAATTTGAACTGCTGTGGCGCGACTTTTTCAAATACACGGCTATGCGCTACGGCAGAAAAATCTTTTTGCCGAAAGGCATCAAAGAACACGCTAAGCGCCGAAACTACAATCCCAAGACCGTCAAAAAGTGGATCAATGGCCAAACCGGAGATGACTTTGTGGATGCCAACATGCTAGAGCTGAAAAAAACGGGCTTTATGAGCAACAGAGGCCGCCAAAATGTAGCGTCCTACCTCGTCCACCGCCTCAATCAGGACTGGCGGGCCGGAGCAGCGTGGTTTGAGTCGATGCTGATTGACTACGATGTATGCAGCAATTATGGCAATTGGATATACGCCGCTGGGGTGGGGAATGATCCCAGAGACCGAGTGTTTAACACGAAGCGGCAGGCGGATATGTATGATAAGAAGGGGGAGTATCGTAATCTTTGGTTGGGGCGTGCCCAGGCTGGGAGCTAAAAAAAAGCGCCTTTTCACACGAGGTGAAAAGGCACTTTTGGTGATTTCTTTTAAGACAGCCTATTAGTTATACATAAACTTCTCGCTCACAATCTTGCCATCTTTCCAGCGCTGTACCGCTACTTGGGTGTACTTACGCGGGCCCCACTCTTTGTGCTCATAGTCAAAATCCCACTCGATAGCTGCTACGCCAGCATCTTCGCTAACCATGATGTTGCGTACTTTTGCGCCATTAAAGGCAGTCAAGTTATTGATGAATGACTGCTCGAACTCGCGGCAGGTAGCAGAGCCTTCGCGCGCTGGCGTTTCGTTGTCCTGCATAACTACCTCGGGAGCATAAAACTTGTCAAATGCTTCCAAAATCTGACCGCTGAGGATCATTCCATTTAGTTCTTCTACGTTTTCTTTAATATTTGCCATGATAATTGGTGTGTTTTGGTTAATATTCAATGTTTAAACATTGAAATGGGTAAAAGGTTTGGTTGGTAAGAATTTTTTGCAAAAAAATTAAGCCTACACTAAAATATCAGCTGCTTTGATGGCTAGTTGAAAGGCTTCAAATGTCCAACTATCGCCTCTACGGTAGGTTTGCTTTTGTAAATAGGCATCGCCCTGTGGCTGGCGGTAGACTTCTATTTGTTCTAATTCGGGTAGGACAATCCAATACTCTGGTACGCCTGCGGTGGCATATTTCTTGGTTTTCACTGTTCGGTCATAATCAGCTGATTCAACAGCTACTTCTACCAATAGGTGAATATCTTTGCCGGTAGGGAGTTTATTCTTGTACTTATCGGCTCGCAATTTTAGTAGTGCAATGTCGGGCTGAGGCTCAGAAAAGTCGTCTATGCGGATAGAGCCCTGAATACGAAGCTGCGCTTCATCAGAGAACATTTGATAAAGATGATAAAGGAGCTTATCCACTTGGCTATTATGCAATGGCCCCATTGGACTCATCATGATAATTTGACCGTCAATTAATTCAACCCGAGGCTTCCCTAAAAATATAGCTCTCATTTTCTGATAGTCCTCAGCAGAAAATAGCCATAGGTGTGGCTCTGATCTCTTTTCTGGTATAGCTGTTTGTGGTGTCATAAATTAAAACTAGAGCTTTTCCTGGAAAATGGCAATACGCTCCCTAGTCCTCCCAATCTCCTCCTCTCTCCAAAGGCAAGTGGATATAAAAACAAGTAAACTGCCCCTCCTCACTCTCCACTTTGATCTTGCCATTATGTTCTTTCACGATGATGTCGTAGCTAATGGACAGGCCCAAGCCGGTATTGCCGGTACCCGGAGGTTTGGTAGTGAAAAAGGGGGTAAAAATTTCTCTCTGCACCGATTTCGGTATGCCTACTCCATTATCCCAGATGCTGAGAATTAGGAATTGCTCATCTGTTCTGCTGGTTAGCTTGATTATTGGATCATAGGAGCTTAGGGATTGCTGCTTTTTGTGGACGGCGAAGCAAGCGTTGTTGAGTAGGTTGAGTAGCACTCTTCCAATTTTGGAGCTGATCAGTTCTACGGAGGGTATTGCTTGTCCGTATGCTTTTTGTATGCTTACCGCAAAATTGGGTTTCATAGCTCGGTAGCTGTGGTAGGCCAAGTTGGCATTTTCATCTAGCAGTTGGTGGATATCTACCTGTTGCCATAAGGTATCGGAACTCGTACTGCGCGTATGCTCCATCATACTATTGATAATCCGATCTGCTCGTAGCCCATTTTCTTTGATGTCTTTCGCATTTAGTCGGATGTCCTCTATTTGTTCCATCAAGTTCTCCCAAGCTGCCGGATCGACTTTATCGCGAATGGCCTGCATATCTTCTTGTAAGTCTTCGATCAGCTCCAACGACCCCTCCCCAAAGTTGTTAATAAAATTGAGTGGATTTTTTAGTTCGTGGGCAATGCCCGCCGTTAATTGCCCCAGAGAGGCGAGTTTTTCTTGTACAATCAGCTGGTCTTGTGTGCGTAGAATAGTGCGCTTTTGATCCTTGATTTCCTCTAGTAATCCTTTCTTCAACTTATTCGACCGATACTGAATGTAAGCCAGACAAGCTGCTCCGCCCATCAGCAAGGCCAGAAAAAATAAAATCCAGTTGCGACGCTCCAATTGGAGTTCACTCTCCAACTTACTCTCTAATAGCAGCTTGTTTTCTTTGATTTGCCGTTCTAGCAATAGCTCTTTGTCTTGCCATTTCTTGGCCTCTACTTGTGCTAGTGCTGCCTTAGATTGCATCACCTCTAATAGAATACTATTGATGCGCTTTATGGCAGGGAGGTCTCGTTGCGCTTCGTAAATACCAAATAGGATGGTATACAGTTCACTAACTTTTGCTCCATCGACGAATTGACTAGTGGCCAGCGCTTTTTCAAAGAAATCTGCAGCCTTCGCTGGATTTTGCGCTTGCTCTAAGTAATGGTAGCCCAGAATGGCATAGGTGTGATGAGGAGTGATTGCCTGTTCTTGCTCTGCAAATTGTAGGGCTTTTTCTAGATTTTGGATGCGCTGCGCTTCCTCTCCCATTCTACTATAAATAGCTCCATAATGCAGATGTACATAGTACAATCCCTTATCATACTGCCGCGTATTCCAGAACTGTTCTGCTTGCTGATTATACGCTATGGCTTGCATATAGTCCTTGCGACTCACTGCTATTCTCGAAAGATTCAAATAGGCATAGCCAATCCAAAGCTGTTCACCAATTTCTTCGTTGATGGCTACTGCTTTTTTGAGGTAGTCTTCCGCCAGATCGAACTGCTCTTGATTGATATAGGCGGTACCAAAATTGAGGTAGGCCTGGAATATCCCTTTTCCGTACTGGATATGCTGGCTCAAGCGAAGCGCCTTATCTAGGTGTAGCTTGGCACTTTCAAAGCCTGCACTTTGCAGGTCATTAAGTCCTAGCCAGAGCTGCGTGAGAATATAAATGGGCGTTTCTTGGTATTGCAAGCGCAGTATGGAGTCTGCTTGTAGCAGAATGCTTTTGGCCGCCAGTGTATTTTTTTGATTGTAATACTGAATGCCTTCTAAGACCATAAGTCCGGCCATCCCATCACAGGCCTTAGCTTCCAACACACGTCTTAAGGTAGGTACTTGCGCTTGGTAGCTTTGCCGTTCGTACAAGTCCTCTTCTAGTATAATTTCTACCAATCTATTCAGCGAATCACAGTCCAGCTCATCTAAGTCTAGCCCTTGGCCCAATAAGCAAGTGCTTCCTAAAATAAAACTTAGAAAACTAATAACACGCCGCATACCGATCATTATGTTCCAGAAAGACTTAGCTAGCAGGCACTACCTCTGCCTTTTCGATAATAATCTGCTCGCGCGGTACATCTTGCATGCCTTTCATAGAACCCGTAGGTACGGTAGCTATGGCATCTACGACCTCCATGCCTTCCGTTACCTTGCCAAATACAGCGTACCCCCACCCTCTTGCCGTCTCGCTGGTAAAGTTGAGGAAATCATTATCTACCAAATTGATAAAAAACTGAGCCGTAGCGCTATGTGGATCGCCAGTACGCGCATAAGCGATAGTTCCTCGATCATTTTTCAGGCCATTATTCGCCTCATTTGCGATAGGTTGGTGGGTTTCTTTTTGCTTCATACTCGCTTCGAAACCACCGCCTTGCACCATGAATCCTGCGATGACACGGTGGAAGATGATATTAGTATAAAACCCTTCATCAACATATTGTAGAAAATTGATCACAGAATTAGGAGCTTTTTCTGCATCAAGCTCTATTCGAATGATCCCTTTATTTGTGGTGAGTTGGACGATTGGATTTGCCATTGCTGCTTTTTAGATGAAACTTTTAAAATAGCAAGGTACACAATAATCG
>JBCCRH010000254.1:0-8919 GCA_039208045.1 Bacteroidota bacterium | reverse complement strand
TGGCGACGGCCACGATGCTATCCGCGCCTCCATCTACTATAAGCAACAAAGCAAAAAACGCTGGACAGAAGTTTTTATGACTCCTACTACGAATGATGTATGGGAGGCCTCCTTTACGGTAGACCAGCGTGGCTTTTATGAATACAAAGTAGAAGGCTGGGTAGATCACCTACTCAATTGGTATAAGGGCTTTAAGAAAAAGCAGGCGGCAGGGCAGGATATGCAGGTGGAGCTAAAGATTGGGGTAGAGCTCTTGCAAAAAACAGCAAAAGGCTACTCAAAAGCCAAAGCAAAAGACTTGCTAGATGCTGCCAAAGTGCTGCAGAAAGAGGAAGCCTGCGAGGAAGCGGTACAACTGGTACTGACAGATGCGTTTGAAGCCTTGGTCGAAAACTTTCCGATGAAACAGTTCCAGACAGAATATGAAAATGTGTTGAAGGTAAGCGTAGGGCGCAACAAGGAGTTATTTAGTACGTGGTACGAAATTTTCCCACGTTCGACCGCCCAGACACCTGGCCACCACGGCACGTTCAAGGATTGCATCCGCCTGCTGCCGCGTATCGCGAATATGGGTTTTGATGTGCTGTACCTCCCCCCCATCCACCCGATCGGAACAATCAATCGAAAAGGACGAAATAATTCAGTGATTGCCGAACCGACTGACCCAGGCTCTCCTTGGGCAATCGGTAGTGATGAAGGCGGCCACAAAGCCATCCATAAAGAACTGGGTACATTAGATGATTATAAAGAGCTCATCAAAGAAGCTAAGAAATTAGGGATAGAAATCGCGCTGGACCTAGCCTTTCAATGTGCGCCGGATCACCCCTACATCAAGGAACATCCCGAGTGGTTTATCTGGCGCCCAGATGGCACAATTATGTATGCTGAAAATCCACCAAAAAAGTATCAGGATATTGTCCCGATTAACTTTGAGACGGAAGATTGGAAAAACTTATGGGAAGAGCTAAAAAGCGTCGTCCTATTCTGGGTAGAGGCAGGGGTTGAAATTTTCAGGGTAGATAATCCGCATACCAAGCCCTATCGCTTTTGGGAGTGGGTAATTGCAGAGACCAATAAGGTCAATCCTGATGTGATCTTTTTAGCGGAGGCCTTTACTCGCCCAAAGGTAATGGCACAGTTGGCCAAAGGAGGCTTCCAGCAATCCTACACCTACTTCACTTGGCGTAACGATAAGAAAGAGATGATGGAGTATATGACGGAGCTTACGCAGACGGAGTCGCGCGAATTCTTCCGCCCCAACTTCTGGCCGAATACGCCTGACATCTTGCCGTATGAGCTGATGAATGCCGGAGAAAATAACTTCATCAAGCGCCTCCTCTTAGCTGCTACGCTCTCCTCCAACTATGGCATGTACGCGCCTGCTTACGAGCTCATGGAAAACACCCCGAATACCAATGGCAAAGAGGAGTACCTCTATTCTGAAAAGTACGAAACCCGCTACTACGATTGGAGTCATCGCAATAAAGTAACGGAAGTCATTACGAAAGTTAATCGCCTGCGCAAGGAGCATCCCGCGCTGCAATCCACTTGGAATATCCACTTCACCCAAGCAGACAACGAGCAGCTAATGAGCTACGTGAAGCAATCTGCTGATGGCAGTAATACGATTTGGTGTATTGTCAATTTCGATCCACATCATACACAGGCAGGCTATGTCGAAGTACCTAAGCAACTGCTAGGTATCACCGGCAGCAATATTCACCTAAAAGTGACGGATCTGCTCACCGACGAAACCTACCACTGGTTTAACGACTGGAACTATGTAGAACTAAACCCAAATCGCTATCCAGGGCATATTTTCTTGGTAGAAACAGTCTAACCGAAGGTTTGCTGAATTTACAGCTTTACCAGATTGAATTATAGCTTCACCAGTGAAGCTATAATCCAATAATCAAGTACATCAAGTAAATCAAGGTCTCACAGCTCGCCCCCCCGCTCATACAACTGCCACGAATTATACGCATTTTGCCACAGCACATAAAACATCGGCCCCAACGCGACTATAGGACTCAGAAAAGTCAGCGACAGCCAAATAGAAAACATCGTATTCTTCCGCCCCAGCGCTAAGCTATACTCTATCGAGCGGCCGCCCGGCCCCAAGCGCTCCCCGATCAAAAAATTGAGGATACACAGCCCCCCTACCGCCAATGCAATCCATACCAATACCATCCAGCTCGACTGCATTTCTTCCGAGATGAAATTCGTCGCTTTTGCGGAAGCGATATAGATATTGACCAGAAAAAGTGCGAAAGGAAGTTTGTTATACTTCTTGAAAAAAGGAATGATCGATGGAGCTATCTGCTTGGCGATTAGGCTCAAGCCTAATGGAATAAAGACGATCTGTAGAATAGGACGCATGATTTCCCAGACGGGGATGGGCTGCTCTACGCTAATCAACTGTGGCAAGATAAAAGGCAAAAGCAAGGCAATACCAGGACTAGTAACTAAGACCGAAGCGGTCACCGTTTCTACTTTAGCTTTGAAAAAACTGGCAACTACTGGCGAAGCAGCTGCCGTTGGCGCCAAGCCAATGACTAAAGTAGCTAAGGCTACCGTATCATCGAAGGGCTGTAGCAAAAAGAAAAAAACCGGAGGCAAGGCGACATTTAGCGCAAGCACCAAAAAATGGTTTTTCTGAATGATGGAGCGATCAATCTGTATGCCTAAGAAGGTGATGAAGAGCATCCCCATCAGATTGTAGCGGATCAAAAAAGTCCAGATGTGCCCATCTGAAAAAAGAATGCCCAGAATAATTGCAACGATGATGAGTAGTGCTTGCAAAATGTGCCAAGTTTAGGGTGCAACATTATAACCAATCCCAGGTTTTACCAATAAGTATGGCCATTTTTTTCTAATTTTCGTGTATTTCAAGTACCGCAATACTTATGAATCGACTGCTCCTCTTTTGCTTATGTTGTTGCCCAGCCTGGCTTTTGGCACAAGCCTCTACCGCCGACTGCCTGGGCGCTATTCCGATTTGCCAACGTGTATATGTAGAAACCAATTCGCCTTCTGGCGGTGGGGATGTTTTAGAAATCAATCCTTCACTCAATTGTATGCGCGTAGAGACCAATTCGGTTTGGTACTCCTTTACCGTCAATAATTCGGGAGATTTTGGCTTTTTGCTAACCCCCAACAACCCATCCGATGACTACGATTGGGCCCTGTTCGACATTACCAATGCCACTTGCGACGACTTATTCGACAATCCAGATTTGATTGTGAGTTGCAATGCAGCGGGTAATGATCCTTGCGCTGGACCAACGGGAGCTAATGGAGGCTCCAGCTATAATAACCAAGGATTTGGCTGTGATTTACCTCCCACTACGCTTCAGGGCTTCAGCCCTTTTAATGCGCTGATACCAGTGCAAGAGGGTAATACGTATGTACTCTGTGTATCCAATTTTTTTGACACTCCAGATGGCTATACCATCGATTTTGGGCTTTCCACAGGTATTGATATCTTCGATACTACGCCGCCGTTTGTCGAAGCGGTGGTGTGGCCAGAAGAGTGCTTTGAGGGTACGATTACGATCTTATTCTCGGAACCCATCCAGTGTGCAACGATTAGCGAGAATAATTTTTTCCTACAAACACCTGATTGGCCAGGTACTTACGACTTGAGTCTTAGTTCGCCGAGTTGTGATGCAGGGGGTAATTTTTCCAAGGTTTTTCAGTTGGAGACTGATCCTGTAGGCCTATTCGGCTTAAGTGATTATTCATTGCAACTCATCCCCAATGCGACCTTCCCAGTGCTTGATTTGTGTGATAATGCAGCCTCTACCTCAAACTTTTCCTATTTGGCTCCATTTTCCACTGATGTGAATCTAGGCCCTGATGGCTTTTTCTGCGAAGGGCAAGGCCTCACCTTAGATGCCACTACACCAGAGTCCTCTTACCTTTGGCAGGATGGCTCCTCCAATAGCACGTTTGTAGTGGACGAGCCTGGCACGTATGCCGTTACCGTAAATAGCAGTTGCGGCGTGTTTACAGATACCATCGAACTTTTTCCTTTGGATGAATTGGCGGCTATTGACTTTGGGCCTGACCAGTCGCTCTGCCCTGGGGAAATCTTGCTTTTGGATGTCACCACGCCCGAAGTAAGCTATTTGTGGCAAGATGGCAGTACTGACGCCACCTTTCTGGTGGAGGAGCCAGGGATATATAGCGTGACGGTTAGTTCTAATTGTGAGTCTCGTTCCGATACCATTGTGGTGGATTATTTCGCACCGGTTGCGGCTTCGATTGATCAGATTGGGGTGTGCGCAGGCTTTACCCTACAACTAGACGTAAGCACGCCCGATGCTACCTACGAATGGCAGGATGGCTCCACAGCCCCCGACTTCGAAGTATTTCTTCCAGGAGATTACGCTGTCACCATCACCACACCTTGTGAGACACAAGTGCTGGCCACTACTGTGCAATCCGTCAACACTGCTCCAACAGTAGACCTTGGCGACGATGCCTTTCTTTGCGCCAATGATAGCTTAGTGGTTGAATTGTCTAACGAAGCAGCTTTTTATCTTTGGCAAGATGGCTCTACGGATTCTACTTTTACCGTGAATAGCCCTGGTAGCTATGCCGTCACCATAACGAATGCCTGCGGCACCGTGAGCGACAATGTCACCATCGATTTTGGTATTCCCATCAATTTATCGCTTCCGCTAGATACCTTTCTCTGCCCTGGCGAGCAATTAGCGTTCAATGTCACCGATGCCGCTACCGAACAATATCAATGGTCCGATAATAGCAGCACTCCCTTGTTCCAAATCACTGAACCAGGAGCGTATAGCGTTACCCTTTCGAATACCTGCGAGCAAGTGAGTGCCTCCATGAATGTGCGCTGGTGCGAGCAGTGCGAGCTCTACTTCCCCAATGCCTTTTCGCCAAACGATGATGGTTTCAATGACTTCTTCCTCCCGCTTTCTGATTGTCCCTTTTCAGAATATTCACTTCGAATCTTTGACCGCTGGGGCGCACTGGTGTATGATTCTGCCATGCCCGATGAGGGCTGGAATGGAAAGGTAAAACAAACTAGTGCTCCAACAGGCGTCTACGTCTGGGTCGTTGATTTAGTCATATTCGAGGAGGGGGTGCCACGGCGCATTCAGGAAAGTGGCGATGTAGTACTGATGAGATAGGTGTTTGGGGCAGCTTGTCCCGCTATCCGCTAAAATTCGGATGGCCGAAAAGCTATACTGCCATTCCCCTGCCAAGTGTCTTCCCTCCAAGTATTCGCTCAGCCACCTGGCAGTGGGGCAGTATCAGCTTTTCAGCCATCCTCATATCGCTGCTATCGGGGCTGCAACACAGCATATTCACTCCCTGAAGAACGTCCCCGATCCCACTACATTATGCTTTTTACTTCGCCAATTCGGCATAAAGCTGAAGCGAGGCTGCTCCTCCTCACCTGCATCCCAATCCTGCACGCCTAAATTGAAGCGAATAGTCTGCCAGTCTTTGCCCTGGTGTTTTTCGATATAGGTAGTCGGAATCGCCATTTCCAGATTATACCCTCCTGCTACGGCTACACATTGGTAAGTGGGTTGCTCCTCAGGCGCTAAGCGGTCTTCATAGAAAGTAGTACTTGGCATATTCGAAGTAGCCGGACTCACGATATACGCATAAGAATTGACAAACCAGCCACTCCCCGTACGCATCGCGCTCTCGGCTAAGGGATCAGCACTAAACGTTACGCCTACATAATCTTGGCGGAAGGTCACTGTACCCGTATCCACCATGATTTGATCGTCACGGATGTGTGCAGCCACATACAGGAAGTCATCATCGTAGCTAATCGCAAAAGCACCAGAAATATCTTCTGCCGCTCGGTCACTTTCTATGGTGTAAGGCAAGCTCGGCCACTCTTCTAGCTTTCCATCTATCGCCACCTTCGCTTCCTGCTTAGGCAAAGTCAGCTTCTTCAGAGGCCCCACATTGTAGCTCATCGGCATCTTGAGCTTAGGCACGCCTGCACCCTCAAACCAAACATCAGCTTTAATATTCATAGGATCGTAATCTTCCAAGGCCTTCCAACGCCGGGGCAATAGCTTGGCATTGACGAAAGTCATAGAGTTAGGCTCCACTACTACTTCATATTGCTCCAGCTCCGCCTCCAAATCCCAGCTAAACCCCTTCGCAAAGTGCACGTGCATCGACACATTTTCATCATTGCGCAATTGTATTTTCACTAATCCTTCCGCAGCAGCGCCCGCTTCTACAAAGAACGGAGCAATCCGTACCGGCGTTTTTTCGCGAAAGCGTTCTACAAACGTCCTCGACTCCGCCGTAAATACATCCTCACCCCAGATACCCTCCAACTGCAAGTTCGCCATGATCGGCCCTTGCTCCGTCATTGTTACCCACATCACATGATCAAACTCCCCTAGCTCTGGCCCACGCAACGAACTACTACCCCCCATCGTCGCCAGAATAAAATATTTGCCATTGTTGCGCTTGTACTGCACATATCGGTGCTCATGCCCCGCATACACCGTGTGGCGCCGTTTAGCCAATAGCTTTTCTACATCCGGCCAGCGCTTGGGGTCTTCTTGCTCCCACAAAGGCTGGTGCATAAAGACCAAAGTCCACTTTACATCTTCATTCTCCGCCAAGGTCTTTTCAATATAATCATACTGCTCATCAGAAACCGTCCCTCGGCGAGAGCCACGGTATTGGTCTTCCGTATTGAGACACAAAAAGAGCACCTCTTTGTACGTAAAATGATAGTAGGTCTGGCCAAAGCGTTTCTTATACTCCGTTTCCATCGTCTTATTCGTAATGTCGTGGTTCCCTGGCACATAGAAAAAAGGCATTTCCAGCGAGTCAATGAAGCCCGTAAATTCATTCCATTCTCGATCGAGTTGCGCCACATCCTCCGTGTAGCCTTCGATCAAATCCCCCACGCTCATCACAAATTCTGGCTGTAACAAGTTGAGCTTCCGCACCCCATCCATAAATACGCCTGGGCGATGCCCTCCCGTGCGATCCGTCACAATAGCAAATTGAAATTGACAAGGATTATTATTGAGCTCCAGGCTACTCCAAGGGGCAGGCCCTTCGGGCACTTTTACGTTTAGGGTAGTCTCCGTGGCGCAGTCATTTCGCTTTTGCGAAAAGGCAGTACTAATCATAAAGAGGAGGAAGAAAGTAAAAAAGGTACGCATAGCTTCTTATTTTGACTTGCTAAAGGTAAGAAGCACATGCAACTCTTGGTTTAAGTAGAGGTTAAGTGCTTGTTAAGAACGGTAGCTTGAAAAAAAGTGTTTATCTACGTAATTTGTAGTTAGATCAACTAAAAAATATATGTCCTTAAGAGATAAAATATTGTTAGACCTTGCAGAGATAAAGAACCCGAGCGCACTGAATCAAATTTTTGCCTTTATACAATTACTGAAGGAAGAACACATTGTTGCTCAGAAAGTCAATAAAGAGGGATCATTCCAGCTTGCTGGAATACTAAGCGATGAAGATGCACAGGAAATCAGTGCTATTATTGATGCTGAGTTCAATGCTCTTGAAGACACTGCTAATCAGGATATTAAACTAAAAATAGGCAATCAAAACAAAGAGATTTCCTTACCCATTAAAGTCCTCCCATTGCTTAGGAACCTATTAAAAACAGAAACTCAAATTAAAAAAGAAAGAAGAGCAAATCTAGACCTATTGGCTTCAGAAGCTCAGAAACTGAAGCTTGGATACGAATGATGAGCAGTGCAAACCTTAGCGTTATTTTAGATGCAAATGTTCTGTATTCTGCCCCTATCAGGGACTTGCTTTTAAATCTTGCAGAGCAAGAACTCTACCAACCTAAATGGTCTGAAGATATAGAAGAAGAGTGGATAAGGAATATTCTAAAGAATAGGCCTGATTTAGTACAAGAAAATTTAAAAAGGACTGCAAGAGCTATGAATGATGCTTTTCCGAGAGCTAAAATAGAATCTTATCAACATCTAATCACAACCATAAGCTTACCCGATCCTGATGATAGGCATGTAGTTGCTGCTGCCTTAAGAGGAAGTGTAGATGCCATTGTAACATTTAATACTAAGGATTTTCCAAGAAACCTGTTAAAATCAGAATACCAGATGCTAATCTTAGACCCTGACAATTTTATTCTAAAGTTAGCAGAAATCAATATTGAACTGACTCAAAAAGCATTTTTAGGCCAATTAAAGTCATTAAAAAAGCCACCAATAAGCAAGGACAGGCTAATTGAAATACTTAGAAAATGCGGTTTGAAGGAGTCATTAAAGCTATTTGATGACCTCATACCTGAAGACAGCTAATTGGTTAAAACAGAGTAATTTTAACCAATCAGCACGCCCCCTTCCCTACTCCACCACCTCAAACCCCTTCAGCTCCCTCCGAATCGTATAGTCTGCCAGTCTTCCAGAGAAAATTTCCGTATTGGCATACTGCACTTTTACCTGCTTGCCAGTGAGCGCACTGGGATCATTAACGAGTGCGTTAGAGCCTTCAAAATAATGGAGCCACAAAAACTTCAACTCGCGGCCCTGCTCATTGGCCACCACGACGCTGAAAAAATCTTCGCCTTCAATCCGCTTAAAGGTGCCCGCCATTTCAAAAATATTGACGGTAGCTACCGGAGCAGTTTTGGCTGGTTCTGGTTCCGGGGCGGGGGCTTCTACAGCCGCTTTTCGGAGCAATACTTGTGGACATAAGTCGCCCATGCGCACACCGATTCGATTAGAAAACTGCTGCAAGCTCAATTGATTGGTAACATCTACTGTGAATTGATCGTCGAATTGCCCTTCGTGTACCTCTAGGCTCTGTACGATGCAATTGCCCATTTCTTGATTAATCTTAGCTTGGGTGGCCGCATCTAGGTCTTTCGCGTATAGGCAGCCACAGGTTTCGAAGGCGATGACATCCAGG
>JBCCRH010000253.1:0-8947 GCA_039208045.1 Bacteroidota bacterium | reverse complement strand
GCGGTGGATGGTGCTGGGGCTTCTACTGGAATTTCAATAGCGGTGCGTTCCGCTTGCGATTCGAGTAGGTAGCCTGCAAGTGGGATGCCAATTACAAGCAAGAGCAAAAGCACTAAAAAGGGAATAATAGATTGCTGGACTTTCATAAGAATGAGTTTAAATACTTCCCGTAAGCCCTTTTGATTGGCGAGTTGGATGCCTAGCCCAGGGCGTACATTGATTTCCATGACTAGAGGCCCTAAGCTTTTATCTATCACAATGTCGATACCCAGATAGGCTAGGGGAAAAGCTTTCGCAGTTTGGATGCTGAGGGTTACAATGGCATCCCAGTGTGGAATAGGGCGATCTTTGATGGGCTGCTGGGTGTCGGGATGCACATCATAGTAGGCTTGGCCGTCATAGGCTTGCTGTAAGGTGCCAGTATCTAGATCAATACCAATACCTAGTCCTCCTTGATGCAGGTTAGCCTTGCCATCGGAACGGTCGGTAGGGAGGCGTAGCATGGCCATGATGGGGCGATGTTTTAATAGGATTACTCTAAAGTCGGGAACGCCAGCAGGGTAGATTTCATGGAAAAAGGGATGTGGTTCGATACAATACTCGATCAGTACCCGATCGCGACTCCCCAGCGAGTAGACACCCATGATGATGTCGGCAAAATGCTTAAAAATTTGAGTGTCTGATATGGGCTGACCACTGCTCATCCATTGGCCTTGCGGGTTCTTTTTTAGAATTTTAATACCACCCCCTCCACGGCCATTGGCTGGCTTGATGGCGAGTTTGGAATAGCCTTGTACGCTTTCCCAGGCGGTATGGATACCTCCAATACTTTCGATGGCAGCATAGGTTTTGGCGCAAGCCAAATCATACTGTTCGAGTACTGCTTTGGTCATCAATTTATCGTCCGCTAGTTTATAATCTTTTACCTGATTGTTGGGGTAGATCAACTCGATATTTCGCCGATTCATGCCCATAGCGCTTCGGGCAATGGCACGAATCTTATGCAGGTACGATACCATAAGTGAGAATAGTTTTTGTAGTAAGAAAAATGAGTTATACGACAGATGAGGGAGTTGCTAAAGCAGCAAAGCGTTGATATTCCGTTAGGCGTAAGCCAATCCAGCGCCCCAGCAATAGGAGCAAACCGATAATGATGGCATAACTTTCTGGGAAGGTAAGGAAATAGGCTACGGTGAAATCAGCTTGGTAAACAAGGTAACAAAGCATCGTGAGCACCAAGGTTTGGCCTTGTAGCTTTAGGGCTTCTAAGTAGCCCTCAGTAACGATCGTCTTGGCAAACTTTTCAGCGGCAATGGTAAGTACAATGATGGGGAAAAATAAGATGCTGCCCAGCATAGTACTTCCGGTAAATACTCCTATTTGCGCCAAGCATAACAAACACACGACTACGCCTGTAAGCATAATAATGAGCTTTGGCGTATGCAAAATACCCCAGCGCTCCATCGGAAAATGCAGTAAACTGACAATGGCTACTACTAGCACAAAGGCGCTTAAGCCAAACCAAAAACCGATACCCTCAATAGATACTGCGATAATAGCCGGTAGGAATACGCCGATTGTCTTAAAGCCAATGATGTTGCGAAATAGGCCTACGACTAGTGCACAAAGTGGAAGAAGCAGGAGTACCTTTAATAGATTGGTTGGAATAGAAGTGGCTGCTAAGATGGGCCACAGGGTAAAACGTTGTTGCGCTGCAATGGGCAGGTGCTGCTGCTGTTGAATATCGAAGTGGTAGTCAAAAGCGACTCTTGGGCTACGAGCAATCAGAAAATGATCGCCGGTATACAATTGCATATAGTGTGCTGGCAGAAAAGCAAAGTGATCGTTGAGTGCATCAAAAGGTATCCATCGGTCTACTATCCACATCTCCATCCACAGGTGTGAGGTCTTCTTTTGAGTCGTTTCTAAAATAACGCCACCCACTACACGAGCAGGGATACCCGAGGCCCTACAGAGCGCTACCAATAAGCGGCTTTTGCCATTGCAAGAAGCACTATTTTTGCGCAAAGCAGTCAATGCACCCGTTAGATCGCTGGTGTGAATGGACGGAACGCCTAAGACAAAATTATACAAGTTACGTACCCTAGCTGTTAAGTTTTTTTCTCCAGCTGTCAATTGAGTCGCGATGTCTAGAATTAAGGGGTGGTCAGATTGAATGTGCTCTTCGGGCGCTAGATATTTTTCTAGGGTATCGGGAAATCTGCTTGGTATAGGGAGTTGCGCTGCGAGCTGATAGCGCAGGGCGTGCCCTTCGTAGTGGAAGGCATAGCTAAGTGCCTGCTGCTTTTGTGCTCTACCTCGCCAGATACCGCGCTTCCCTATATTCGTCCTATGGGTTTGCTGAAAGTGGAGATCATCGGATTGGATCATTTCCTTTGAAATCTGCTGATGTAGATTGGTTTCTGGTAAATAGACCTTTACAAACCAATCTTTCCCTGCTTCCACACTATCAATCGTACAATTAAAAGCAACTTGATAGGTGGTTTTGGGCTGAAATTGTTGAGGCTGGAAATACCCTTGGGTACATTTCCAACTGATGAGCAGAAAAGGAAGGACAAAGAGCAGAACGGCAGTGAACCGATACGCATTGTTGGCAGTCATAAAATGGAGATTGTGTGTTTAAGTAACAGTAAAGTTCACTGCATATAGAAAGTGGCTGTTGTTTAGAGGTAAGACAGGGAAGTCGGTGGATACCCTACCGGTGAGCATGCAATTTTTTAGAACCGTCAACTATTAAGCAATTTTTGGATCAATCGTGTCAAACAAAAGGGGCCTGATTATCTTAGAGATGTAGTAATTAAAACATAATATATCGTTCGAAAAATTCTACATCATGAAAAAAGCTTTAGTCCTCTCCTTGATCGTTGCAGTAGTGGCAACAACCATCTACTTGCAATCCACCCAACCGACCAAACTGCCTGCCCCTACCAATGGCACCATTATAAATGAGGCAGAAGAAGAACAAGAACACGAAAAACGAAAAGAATGGGTTGAATCCATGCACCGTGCTGCGGAAGGCGTTAGTTGGCGCGCTGTAGAATACCAAACGCAGATGACTAGAAACCGAAAGCGTGGCAATAGTATACAGTCGCGAAGTGACTGTGCGATGCTAGAAGTTGCAGATGGGGCTTTGCGAGGCATGTGGCACGAGCGGGGCAGTATCAACCAATCAGGTAGCGTATTCGATACTGAATACGACCCAGTAGCAGACGAAGTGTGGCTGATTTCGGCTGGCGGTACGCTCTTTAAGAGTGACCGTATGGGACTGAGCTGGGAAGTGATTAATCAAGATTTTGTATTCGATACGGGATTGTTACGATTTATTCCTATGCCTAATGGAGGGCGTCGCTTGGTAGCAGGTATCAATGGGGTGCCGCACTATTCTGATGATGATGGAATGACTTGGGAGCGTGCGAGTGGTTTTGCGGATGTCACCGATTTTTGGGGTGGTTTTGACGATGCCATCGTATTGGATGATGAGGAGCATACGATTTACCTGTTCTTTAAGCCAGATTATTGGTCTAATTTGCGCCTTTTTAAATCAACAGATCAAGGGGAAAGCTATACCTCGATAAAGAATTTTAATGATAATATTCCTGAAGGCTTTGAGCTATGTCGGCCACACCATACCAATGATATTTATTTGGTAGAGCAGAATCAAATGGGCATGGGAGAAATCTCAAAGCTTGATCCTGCAACCGATAATTTTGATGTGATATACAGTGGTTCCAATGTAGCTTTCTCGGGCAGAAGAGCTAATTTGATTGGTAATAAGGTGGGTGATGTTACCCATTTCTATTTTTACGATGGGAATAATACCATTCATTATTCTACTGATTTAGAAAACTGGGAAACAAGAGGGAGTATGCCAACGAGGCCTTGGGTAGTTGGTATGTATGTACTGCCTTCTAATCCTGATGTGCTATTTTATGGAGAGGTCGAATTGTATCGTAGCTTGGACGGTGGCGATACTTGGGAAAAAATCAATAACTGGTGGGATTACTACGATAATGTTGAAAGCAAAATCCATGCGGATATTATGCACATGGCAGAATTTGAAGATCCCAACGGAGCACCATTTTTCTACGTAAGTAATCATGGCGGCTTGACGATTTCTACTGATTATATGGTGAATCAACTGAATATTGGTCTGGCGGATTTGAATGTGAGTCAGTATTATAGCGTTCGTACGGATCCTTTGGATCCCAACTATGTGTATGCAGGTTCTCAAGATCAAGGAATACAGCGTGCTACAGGGTTTGAATCAGGTGGAATAAATGAAGTAGAGTTTTTTGAACAGCTTATCAGTGGAGATTATGGGCATATCGTTTTTTCGGAAGGTGGAGAACGTATGTGGACGGTATATCCAGGGGGATGGGTTTGGTATTATGATAATCCCCAATCCGGTTATTTCTTGTATGATTATATACTAGAGTCAGAAAACGAATCGGTCTGGTTACCACCTTTAATGGGAAGTGTGGAAGGCCAAGACCCCAATACGATCTATATGGCTGGCGGCAGTGTTGATGGAGGTCCTGGTTCCTATTTAATTGAACTAAGTGTAGACCAATTTGGAATTGAGGTAGAGCAAGGAACTTTCGACTTTGCTGGTGCGAGCGAAGGGGCATTATCAGCCATTGCACACTCCAAGCTCAACCCACAAAAATTCTATGGTGCCACTACAGATGGCCGCTTTTTCTACTCTAACGACGCAGGCGACAATTGGGAACAAAACATCAACTTCGTCCCCACCGGACATTACCTATACGGCCAAACTATTTTACCTTCTAAGGTGAATGAAAATACGGTTTACCTAGGTGGAAGTGGCTACTCCAATCCACCCGTGTACAAGTCTACCGATGGTGGCGCCAACTTTGAGCCTATGAATATCGGCCTACCCTCTACCCTCGTTTTCGAACTGGCTTCTAATAGTGATGAAAGCTTAATTTTTGCTGCTACCGAGGCTGGCCCTTACGTCTACGTCGCAGCCGAAGAGCGCTGGTACGACATGACGGGTATTTGTGCCCCGACACACACCTATTGGTCAGTCGAGTACGTGGAAGCACTCAACGTAGTGCGCTTTGGTACCTATGGGCGCGGTATCTGGGACTTTGCTCTCGATACAGAAGTGAGCACAACCACACAAGAAGTAATTGCTAAAGACCTACGCATCTACCCCAACCCCAGCAATGGCCAATTTACCATCGAGGGCAATCAAGCTAACACCAATGTCCTACAACTTCAAGTAGTAGATTTGAGTGGAAAGCAACTCTTCAGCCAGGAGGTCGGGGCCTTACCCGGGCAGCCCTTCATCGAAACCATCACTATCAATAACTTGCCAAGTGGCCTGTACATGCTCCAGCTTCAAGATGGGAATCAGCGGGAGACGATGCCGTTGCGTATTCAGAAGTAAGTGGTCGGTGGACAGTAGGCGGTGGTCAGTGGGCAGTGGACAGTGGGCGGTGGACAGTGGGCGGTGGTCAGTGGACAGTAGACGGTAGGCGGTGGACAGTATACGTGCAAACTACATACTGACTACCGCCCACTGACTACTGCCTACCATGCTATGTGCTGCCTACTGCCCACTCCCTACTCCTCCAAGCTTGGACTATAACTCATTTGAAAGCCGATCTTGTTGTTGGGTTGTTCATCGTCGTCGTAGTCTTCCCAGTGCGTAATGGTATTGACGAATTCTTCTACGTGGCGGATGAAGAAGGGCTCGGTGAGTTCTTCGGGACGGTAGATGGCGATATTCTTGGGAGGTTGGGGTTTGCCATAGCCTTCGATGAAGGGATATTGGATGAGTACGATCACTTTGCCATTAAATAGCTGCTGGTAGACGAGGGAGCCGTTGTGCTTGATGAGGTGGCGTTTGATGTCGGATTCTACGGTTTGGTACATCCCGCTTTTGGAGTTGCCTAGGCTCAGGATGATGGCCTCTAGATTTTCCATATCTGCCCGCTCTTCTATTTTTGCTTCTAGTCCTACATCTTTTGTAATTGCTTCTAGGGTAGTGATAATTTTTGCTTTTAGGGATTCCTGCCAGTCTTGGCGGTAGTTGCGCGTATTTTGGAGTACTTCCTTGTATTGCTTTACTTTACGCTTGAGTTTTAATATTTGTGGGTCCATGATTTTTTGTTTAGTTAGGACGTAATAAGAGGCTTTAAATTACAAGAATTTCAGCATACTTTTTAGGGTATTAGCCCTGGTAAAGTATATTTGATGTGTGACGCTCGCCATGCTTTTCAGACTAAATTTTTTAAACTTAATGGCGATAGGATTTGTTTCCTGCCCAAAATTCTAAGCTTTTATTCGATTCAATTACATCAGTTATGACGCTTAATTCATCTTCTTCTCTTCCGGTCGGTATCGACGATATGGCCGTGTATGTGCCACAGCTTTATTTGCCTATTTCTGACTTAGCCGATGCTCGAAATATAGAATACGCCAAGCTCAGCAAGGGCCTCGGCCTCACGGCAATGGCTATTAATGATATAGATGAAGACGCCGCTACGATGGCCGCTAATGCTGTCCGAGAACTAATTGATAAAAATAAGCTCGATCCACGTCAGATTGGTCGCATCTATATGGGCACAGAAAGTGCGCTGGATGGGGCAAAGCCAATGGCTTCGTATGTGGTAAGCATGTTGGAGGAATTCTATCAAGATCAGTTTGGAGCGGATTGCTTACTGAATTGTGATGTGGTAGATCTAACTTTCGCTTGTATTGGCGCAGTAGATGCCATGCAAAATACGCTAGATTGGGTGCGCGCCGATCATCAGCGTATTGGTATCATCGTTGCTTCTGATGTTGCGAAGTATGAATTAGCTTCTACTGGAGAATATACACAAGGTGCTGGGGCTGTGGCTGTTTTGGTGAAGCAATCGCCACGCCTGTTGACACTTTCTACCAATTGGGGGGTTGCCACGCGGGGGGTACACGATTTTTTCAAACCTACTCCACGTATCAGCAAGCAGCGCCTTATTGAGGAGGTATTAGCCCTTACGGGAAATACAGACTTGGACGCGGCGAGTTTGCTACAGCAAATGGATAGCACTTTGGAAGTTAATGGAATTTTGGATAGTAATGACAGCTATCTGACCTTGCATCGCGAGACTCCCGTTTTTGATGGGCCTTATTCTAATAATTGTTACCAACAGCGGATAGGAGAGGCATTATCTAACTTCTTTGCTAAGAATGGCCTCGATGAGCAAGAAGAGAATATCATTGATCGGTGGGAGCGCTTGCTATTCCATCTACCTTACGCTTTTCAGGCCCGTCGGATGTTTGCTGAAATCTATATGGAAGAGCAGCAAAAGAGAGGAGCGTGGGAGGCTATCGCTGCGACCCTAGGGCAGGATATGCCTGCACCAGATCAGTTTGACACCACCAAAGACTACGAAAAAGCCTACGGTAAATACCTCCGTGCGATCACTAAAACAGAGGGCTACCGCAAGTATGTAGGACGAGTGATAGAGCCAAGCGAGCGGGCTTCTTCTTTGGTAGGAAATATCTATACGGGGTCGATTTTCTTAGCCCTCATGAGCTCCTTAGAGACAGACCTCAATGCGGAAACTGATCTTGCAGGTACTACCTTAGGCTTTTTTGCGTACGGCAGTGGCTCCAAATCAAAAGTGTTTGAAGGAAAAGTACAGGCTGGCTGGAAAGAGATAACAGCGCGCTTTGAACTTTTTACTCGCCTAAGAGATCGCAAAGTTATTGACTATACTACCTACGAAAATATGCATCGCTCTAAGCAGACTCAGCCGGTGCTAGCGCAAAAGGCTGGATTTACGCTAAGTGAAGTAAATACGGAAAGCGGGGTGCGCGAAGGGGCACGGACTTATGCGCTCCCTTCGAAAAAGCTGGCAAATGTGGAGGCTTAGTCCTCCATAATCTTATGCTCGCCTAAGAAGCCAGTGTGGAAGTTTCCTTCGCGGAACGCCTCATTTTTCATAAGGCGCTGGTGGAAGGGCACGGTAGTTTTTACGCCTTCTATGATAAATTCATCCAAGGCACGTTCCATCTTCTTGATGCATTCCTCGCGCGTGCGCGCTCGGCAGATGAGTTTGGCAATCATGGAATCGTAGAAGGGGGGAATGCTGTAGCCTGCATACACGTGCGTATCGACGCGCACGCCATGCCCTTTTGAGCTATGGAAACTGCTGATCCTGCCCGGGCTGGGGCGGAAGTTATTAAAGGCATCTTCTGCATTGATACGGCACTCCATGGCGTGACCCGTAGGATAATAATTGCCGCCAGTTAAAGGTTCCCCAGCAGCAATTTTTATTTGTTCTTTGATCAAATCATGATCGATAACTTCTTCCGTTACGGGATGTTCTACCTGGATACGTGTGTTCATCTCCATAAAGTAGAAGTTCCGGTATTTATCTACCAAAAACTCTACGGTACCTACGCCTTCATAGTTGATCGCCTCACCAGCGAGGATGGCGGCATTACCCATCCGCTCTCGCAACTCATCCGTCATAAAGGGCGAGGGGCACTCTTCCACCAATTTTTGGTGACGGCGCTGGATAGAGCAGTCCCGTTCTGAAAGGTGAATCACTTTTCCATGTTGATCCCCGACGATTTGGAATTCAATATGGCGAGGTTCTTCGATAAATTTTTCGACATAAATGCCATCGTTAGCAAAAGAAGCTTTTGCCTCCATTTTGGCTTTGTTCCAGTTGTCTTCAAATTCTTCTGGTTTCCAGATGATGCGCATCCCTTTTCCACCACCACCTGCGGTTGCTTTGATGATGACGGGATAGCCAATTTCCTTGGCGACCTTCAGCCCTTGTTTCACATCTTTAATCAATCCATCTGAGCCAGGCACAACGGGCACGCCCGCCTTGATCATCGTATCTTTTGCTGTGATTTTATCTCCCATCTTCCGAATCTGATTCGGGGTAGGGCCCACAAATTT
>JBCCRH010000252.1:0-8970 GCA_039208045.1 Bacteroidota bacterium | reverse complement strand
TAGCCGATATATTAAGTTATACCAATACCTCTACGTCTTCGGAGGCCTACGCTTATGTCGTTACGGACGAAAACAATATCATTCTCGATATTTTAAGCGGCGATAGCAGCGATTTTGATGGAGCAGGTGTGGGCGTTTGCCGCGTATGGGGCTTGTCCTTTTCAGGAAATGTGCTGGCCCAAGTAGGCGATGATGCCGCAGCAGTGGCGCTTACAGATGAATGCTTTGAGCTATCAAGCAATTTCATCATTGTGAATCGCTTGGAAGTAGATGGCGGTACCGTAGCTACTACGGATGGTGCAACCGAAGTGACGGCCTGTACTAATGATGGCGTGGCCGATATTTTTTCTTACACTAATACCTCCACTTCGAGCGAAGCCTATGCGTACGTTGTTACGGATGAGAATAATATCATTCTCGATATTTTAAGCGGTGATAGCAATGATTTTGATGGAGCAGGCATTGGCATTTGCCGCGTTTGGGGTTTGTCCTTTACCGGAAATGTGCTGGCCCAGGTGGGCGATGATGCCGCCGCAGTGGCGCTCACAGACGAATGTTTTGAGTTGTCGAGCAACTTCATTACAGTCACGCGCAAAGAAGTAGATGGTGGTATGGTAGCACTTACCGACGGTAGCACCGAAGTGAACGTTTGCGCCAATGATGGCGTAGCCGATATATTAAGTTATACCAATACTTCTACTTCTTCTGAAGCGTACGCTTATGTCGTTACGGATGAAAACAATATCATTCTCGATATTTTAAGTGGCGATAGCAGCGATTTTGACGGAGCAGGCGTGGGTGTTTGCCGGGTATGGGGTTTGTCCTTTTCAGGAAATGTGCTGGCCCAAGTGGGTGATGATGCCGCTATTACGATGCTCACAGACGAATGCTTTGAGCTATCGAGCAACTTCATTACGGTTAACCGTCTAGAGGTAGATGGCGGTATGGTGGCCACTACGGATGGAGCTACGGAAGCAACAGTATGTGTAAATGATGGCGTAGCCGATGTGCTAGCCTATACAAATACCTCTACTTCATCAGCTAATTATGCGTATGTAGTGACGGACGATAATAATATCATTATTGCCATCTTAGAAGGTGATAGTAATGACTTTGATGGGGCAGGCATCGGCATTTGCCGCGTATGGGGCCTTTCCTTTACCGGAAATGTGCTCGCTCAAGTAGGCGATGATGCCGCCGCAGTTGCCCTCACTGATGAGTGCTTCGAGCTGTCGAGCAACTTCGTTACCGTAACACGTAAAGAAGTAGATGGTGGTACAGTGGCTTTAGCAGATGGCGGTACCGAGGTCAATATCTGTGCCAACGATGGCGTTTCAGATGTCCTTACGTATACTAATACCTCTGCTTCTTCAGAAGCATACGCTTATGTAGTGACGGACGAAAACAATATCATCCTCGATATTCTGGATGGTGATAGCAACGATTTTGACGGTGCAGGCTTAGGTATTTGCCGCGTATGGGGCTTGTCCTTTTCAGGAAATGTGTTAGCCCAAGCGGGCGATGATGCCGCAGCTACGATGCTCACGGACGAGTGCTTTGAGCTATCGAGCAACTTCATTACGGTGAACCGCTTAGAAGTAGATGGTGGAATGGTGACTACTACAGATGGTGCCACGGAAGCGACCGTATGTGTAAACGATGGCATTGCTGATATACTCAGTTACACCAATACTTCCACGTCAGCAGCTCCTTACGTGTATGTAGTAACGGATGAAAACAACATCATCCTCGAAATTCTAAGTGGCGATAATAACGATTTTGATGGTGCAGGTATTGGCATTTGCCGCGTATGGGGATTATCCTTTACCGGAAATGTACTGGCGCAGGTGGGCGATGATGCCGCTATTACGACCCTTACCGATGAGTGCTTCGAGCTATCGGAAAACTTTATCACCGTAACGCGCAAAGAAGTGGATGGTGGTATGGTGGCGCTATCTGATGGTGGTACAGAAGCGAGCGTGTGTGTGACGGATGGCGAAGCCGATGTGCTTTCTTATACGAATACCTCCACCTCTTCGGAAGCGTATGCGTATGTGGTGACCGATGAGAATAACATCATCCTAGAAATTTTAGATGGTGATAGCAATGATTTTGATGGAGCAGGCCTAGGTGTTTGCCGGGTATGGGGTTTGTCCTTTTCAGGAAATGTGTTGGCTCAGGCGGGTGATGATGCCGCAGTTACCATGCTAACCGATGAATGCTTTGAGCTATCGAGCAACTTTATTACCGTGACGCGTAAAGAAGTAGACGGTGGTACACTTGTTCTAGCCGATGGCTCGGACGCTGCACTAGTATGTATTGGTGGAGGTACTACAACCGTACTTGACTTTTCGGTTACGACTACTTCTACTGAAAGCTATGTATTTGTCATCACGGATGAAGATAATACCATTTTGGCGCTGACCGAAGACCCTACCTTCGACTTTGCGGACGCTATGGTTGGTATCTGCCGCATCTGGGGCTTATCCTACAGTGGAAATGTGATTGCTGCTTTGGGTGACGATGCCGGTGCTGTGGCCCTTTCGGATGAATGCTTTGACTTATCGAGCAACTTTATTACGGTGACGCGCCGCGCTGTGGATGGTGGTACGGTTGCTTTTGGGGACGGAACTACTGATCCTGTATTTGCATGTGTAGGTGATGAGGAGCCGGATGTATTTGGTTTTGTAGGGAGTCCAGGAGTTGTTTCTACCTATGCTTTTATTATTACCGATGAGAATAATGAAATTTTAAATATCCTATCGGATGGGGCGAACTCTCAGGACTTTAATGGAGTAGGAGTGGGCATTTGCCGTGTATGGGGCTTATCTTATACCGGAAATATCATCGCTGAAGTTGGGCAAAATGCCGCGCTAGCTACCTTGACGGATGAGTGTTTTGATCTATCTAACAACTTCCTGGAAGTGATTCGCGATCAAGTAGATGGTGGGATGGTATCGATGCCTAACGGCAGTGTACAACGCTTCATCTGCCCTGGCGATGGCATCGCTGATATTGTGAATTTTGATAGCACAGGTTCTACCAGCGCCAACTACATATACGTGATTACAGACACGGAAAACGTCATCTTAGACGTAGTCGATGGCGATTCCTTCAATTTTGATCAAACACCAGATGGTATCTGCCGCGTATGGGGCTTAGCTTATTCGGGTGAACTAACTGCTACCATTGGTGATGATGCAGATGAAGTAGCTCTATCCGATGCATGCTTTGACTTATCTGATAACTTTATCAGAATTATTCGTGACCGACCAGACGGCGGTGATGTGTCTACACCTGATGGCGAAATATTCCGCTACACTTGCCCAGGTGATGGGGTGCCCGATATTGTTATGTTCGATAGCACGACTACCTCCAACAGCCAATACCTGTATCTGATTACTGATGATAGCAATTTTATATTAGATATTGTAACGGTAGATTTTGCAGACTTTGAAGATGCACCAGTAGGTATTTGCCGCGTATGGGGCTTAGCTTTCACCGGACTGCTCACGGCCGAGATTGGAGATAATGCAGGGGAAGTGGCCCTTTCGGATGATTGTTTTGATCTGTCTGATAGCTTTATCACGGTTATCCGTGAGGTGCCTGAAGGGGGGCAAGTAACTACTTCCAATGAGCAATCTTCTGTATTCATCTGCCCAGGCGATGATATGGAAGATGTCATCAATTTTGATAGTATCGATGCTTCTAATAGTCTATACGTTTATGTGGTGACTGATGAAGACAATGTAATCCTTGAAATACTAGATGGGGATGAAGGTAACTTCGATACCGCTCCCTCTGGTATCTGTAGAGTATGGGGCTTGGCCTATACCGGCACACTCACTGCCTCAGCAGGAGATAATGCTGCGGAAGTAGCACTAAGCGATGACTGTTTCGACTTATCGGATAATTTCGTTACGCTCATTCGCGAAACGCCTAATGCAGGGGTTATCACAGCCAATGGGGGCCAAACGGAATTTGATCTGTGTGTGGGCGATGGAACGTTTGATTTGATCAACTTTGAAGTAGAAGGCGCTTCTAATTCCGAGTACCTTTACTTGGTAACTAATGATGAGGGCTTCCTGATTGGTGCCTTGGAGCAAGATTCTTTCGACTTTGAATTTGCGATTGGTGGTACCTTCTTGATCTACGGTTTGGCATACACAGGCAACTTTGCGGGCTTTCCAGGAGATAATATCTTCGAATTCCCACTTTCTACAGATTGCTTTGACATCACAGAGACCCCGCTAACTATCAATTCCACTCAGGTGGATGGGGCCTTTGTCACTACCAACCTCATTCAGCAAGAGGTATTCGTTTGCCCAGGCGATGGAGAAGACGACTTTGTTACGTTCATTAATACGACTTCTGCTAGTATGGCAGAATACGTCTACATTGTCACTACCGAGAGTAATCTCATTGTGGGGATACTGCCAGGCAGTACCCAAAACTTTGAAAATACTGGCTTCGATGTGCTGAGGGTCTGGGGCGTCTCGTATACTGGAGAATTCCTGGGGGCCATTGGGCAAAATGCCGCCGAAGTGCCGCTATCTGATGATTGCTTTGCCCTTTCAGGCAACTTTGTTACCATCATTAGAGACGAGCCCGATGGTGGTATGATCAGTGATGAAGATGGTGCAACTGAAATCGATTTCTGTATCGTCAATGGCGATACCGAGCTAACGGTCGTATCAACAACGGAGTCTATTGCAGGCTATCTCTACCTGCTCACTGATGAAGATAATATTATCATCGATGCTTTTGACGGAGCAGTAGATTTTGCTGATTTTCCACAAGGAACTTACCGTATTTGGGGACTTTCCTATACTGGCTTACCTGTGGCAGAGCCTGGAATGGATGCCTCCATGGATCAGCTGGCTTCTAGTTGTTTTGAGCTGAGTGAAAACTTCATGACCATTACGATTGGGGAAACAGTAGATGGTGGAATCTTATCGACCTTTACTGGTGAAACGACGATTTATACCTGCCCTGGAGATGATATTGCAGATATTGTTGCTTTATCTACTACTTCATTGGATACCATGTATCGCTACGTCATCACAGATACCCTCAACCAAGTGCTGCAGCCTGATATTGAGGGAGACTTGATTGATTTTGATGCAGCTGCACCGGGTGTGTGCCGCATATATGGTATCTCCTTCACCGGTGATTTTGATGTATCTTTTGGTGAAAATGTCTTTGAAGATGCCCTATCGACGGACTGCTGGGCGGTTTCTGAAAACTTTATTACCCTTGTTCGTCAAGAGCCAGAAGGTGGCATGGTGGCCACGCTAGATGGCAGCACGGCAGTAGAAGTAATAGTTGGCGATGAGGAAGCTGATATAGTAGAATTCGAAGCCTTCGGTGCAGGCATTGCGCAGTACATTTTCGTCATTACCGACGACAGCAACAACATTCTAGCACTAACAGAAGAGCCCTCTTTCGATTTTGAAGAGGCACCTGCTGGCATTTGCCGCATCTGGGGCTTATCCTACACTGGAATGATCACGGCACAAATTGGCGATAATGCTGCCGCAGTAGAACTAACAGATGATTGCTTCGACCTATCCGACAACTTCATTACGGTTACACGTACTGAAGATGAAAACATAGGCGGTACGGAAGAATCACCTACCCTAGCATTAGGCTTAACGCCAAATCCAGCAGTAGACTGGCTAGCCGTAGAGTTCGACCTAACGGAAGGAAGTGCACCTACTAGCTTTATCCAGGTGATGGACTTTAGCGGTAGCATTTTGCTTGCGCAAAATATTGGGGCGCAGCAAGGGCGCAATCGCATAGAATTGCCGATCAGCGATCTGACTTCTGGGACGTATATCGTACGAGTGATTAACGGAAATATGATGGATACGCAGTTGTTTGTGAAGCAGCAGGATTAGAAAAGTATACTTTAGCGGAGAAAGCAGAAGCCTTAGCTCATTTATGAGCTAGGGCTTTTGCTTTTTTAAGTTGATAAGCATAGGCATAAAAAAACCGCTTTGCACGCTCACAGCGTACAAAGCGGTTCCACTAGAACCCTAAAAAAAATCTAGCTCTTAATAAACTTACGCTCCTTAATCCGTGCTTTCTTACCAACTAGATCACGTAAGTAGTACAACTTCGCACGACGAACTTTACCGCGCTTGAGTATTTTTATATCCATAATGTTAGGAGAAGAGAATGGAAAAATACGCTCTACACCTACACCATTTGAAATTTTACGAACGGTAAAAGTTTTTGTATGCCCTTCACCTTTAATCTGAATAACGTCACCACGAAAAGCCTGGATACGCTCCTTATCTCCTTCAATAATACGGTAGTTAACCACTACATTATCTCCAGGACGGAAAGCAGGAAATTCCGCTTTCTTCATGGGAACTTCTTTTTTCTTCTCTACTGCCTCTGAAGCCAAACGTTCCTCCATCTCTGCCAGCACTTGCTCTTGAACGAATTTTATAGCATCCATTTTCTTAAAATTTTATCGATTGATAGTACATTTCCTAATAGCCGTGCAAAGGTAAACCAAATTTCTTTGGCCAGCAAGAATAATTTAGCTTTTTCTGTACTCATCGTAAGCAGTATACAAGAGTGTACTCCCCATCACCAGCAGAGATAGATCAAAAATGCCATCTCGATCAGTTGCAAAGCCGTAGAGGCCAAATAAGATGATTAAACCCCCAAAGAGGAAGTAGAAAAAGGTACTTGTTCGTAGTCGCATACCAGCCCTAACATCAAAAGGCAAGGATTGTTTTACCGCAATAAAGTAACCATTTTGTTGAAGGCAAAATCCTCCCCGCGCGGCCCCTTAAATGACACCGTAGCTACATATACCCCCTGTGGCGCATCACCTCCTGTATTGAGTTTTTTGCCATTCCAGCCCTCATCAGGGTTGTTGGTTTCAAATATCAATTCGCCCCAGCGATTAAAAATAGCCATCTCGAAATTAGTAGAACCAAGCATAAAGCCTACCCCCAGGTATTCATCATTAACCGAATCATTATTGGGAGTAAAAGCATTAGGTAAGAAATAACGAATCTCCGGTACCACATCTATTACCCTGATGAGCGTATCTGTACAGCCACTAGGGTGAATTACCACTTGCTGCACCACGTACATGCCCGTATCTGGAAATTCGTAACTCGGATTGCGCTCCAAGGAATTGACCCCCGTTCCAAAGTCCCAAATCCAGTTGATCGCATCCATCGATTCATCATCAAAAGTGACCAGTGGTTCTAAGTTACTCGGCATATCAGGCGAATAGCTAAAGCCAGCGGTGGGAGCGGGCAAAACGGTAATTAAGTCATTAAAAGTCGTATCCGTTTCACAACCGATGGGCGACGTAATCGCTACGGAGACCGTGTAGACCCCCACATCTTCATAGGTATGCGTAGGGCTAATATCCGTACCAATTCCTCCATCCCCAAATTCCCAAAAAATATCATACGTAGTATCGATAGGGAAGGAGAGGTTGTCAAAGAAAATATCTGCCGGGGCGCAGCCCACAAAGGTGCTCGGTGCAATCACAATGAGTGCTGGCACAGGGAAATACTCAATATTTTTTGTAGTGGTTTCTACACACTGATTCGTATCGGTAACTGTCAGTGTGACGGGAATATTACCGGGAACCCTGTACTCATGTTCTGGATTTTGCTCTGTAGAAAAATTCCCATCTCCAAATTCCCACTCCCAGTCCGTTAAGCAACAACTGCCCGTAGTAGATAAGTCGGTGAAGGTAACGGGGCCTGCTACACAGGTATCATATTCATAGCTAAAATCCGCCGCCAAATCAGGGAAGATGTTCACAAAAATGCGCGCCGTATCGCCACACTCTGTATCGGGATTTAGAATAAGCCGACCTATATAGGTGCCAATATCAGGGAAGGTGTAAGTAGCATCCCAATCTGTACTATTCCGAATAAAGTCAGGCCCTATCTGGAAGCCCCATTCAAATTCATCAATAAACTGTTCTTGAAAACTTTGATTATCAAACGTAATAGTCGTCTCCCCACAAGAATTAATCAAATAAGACTGGTCAGGGGCGATTAGATCACTATCAATATCGGCAATAACCGTAGGGTCGCAGCTCGCCACATTAAACTGAAAATCTCGAAATACCCTACTCAGTAATTGCCCATTCCGAAACTCCGATACACAGACGCCCACCACATACTGGCCCACGAGCTGGGGCGTACCAGTAATCAAACCTGTGGTAGGATTAATACTAACGATGGGATCTCCTGCCATCGGCTGGAGGGCCGTAAAGTTAGGCACTGAAAAGCTGACTTGATCGTAAGGAGGTGGGCAAGCTGGGCGGGGAATAGCTCCATCGCAAGTATATACTGCAGGTTCCTGCAAAATATTACCACCACCTAAAAGCGGGCTGCAAAACTCATAAACCAATTGATCACCATCCGAATCTGTAGCAGAGTGATCAAAATTGAGTGGCTCATTGGCACAAATCACAGTCGGAGGAAACTGATTAAATTCAGGGCTATTGTTGCACAATTGCTGTGCCAGAGGCGTAATTTCAATCGAATAAGTTGCCCCACTCGCCTGTGGGTTGATAATATTATTAATGGTCACATTCCGGCAGCAGCGCTGGTACGAAATATGATAACTCACATCCGAAGCAGGCAGCGTGGCTGTCCAACGATACACCCCTTCTTCGACACAGACATTTGGCGGAATCAAGCAAGGATAGTCCGGCGCTTCTATATTCCGCACATTCCCTAGCGGCACCAAGATGGTTTCAAACGTATTCAACTGACCCAAGTTTTGGCAGTTGCCGTCCTCTTCACAACGATAAATACCAATCCAAGCCTGCTGGTCAAATTGCGCACACTCTACACAGTTGCAATCGCGATAAATATTCATCGTAAACTCATAGCGGTCATTACCCAGGCATTCATACGTAATTACCCCTCCGATAATGTGGCGGGCCCTAGCTTGATGGAAGGCTACAATGAACAG
>JBCCRH010000251.1:0-8972 GCA_039208045.1 Bacteroidota bacterium | reverse complement strand
CTTCGATCGGGAGTACCACCTCCAAATCGCAAAAAGTTGATCTTTTTGACCACTTTGAACTTGGTTTTTAACACAGTTCATCCTATCTATAACTGGAATGCTCTCCTACACGTTTTGCAAGTGCTTACATTAACCATAGCTACAAGTCGCAGTCCTATCTATAACTGGAATGCTCTCCTACCACAAAACCATTTACCTATGTTACAATTATCATCGTCGCAGTCCTATCTATAACTGGAATGCTCTCCTACGTGGGGCAAATCTCTAGCCTCATTTGTGATTTTATTGTCGCAGTCCTATCTATAACTGGAATGCTCTCCTACAAATCGTGACTTTAGCTAAGAAAACAACACTGTTCGTCGCAGTCCTATCTATAACTGGAATGCTCTCCTACCCAGAAATAGATACTATCAGTCTCGATACTACATTGGTCGCAGTCCTATCTATAACTGGAATGCTCTCCTACAAAATTCAAGCAGGAGCACGCATTTTCCGAAGGTCGCAGTCCTATCTATAACTGGAATGCTCTCCTACCCACCAACACTTAATTGTTATGGAAAACTTCATAGTCGCAGTCCTATCTATAACTGGAATGCTCTCCTACCCTTAGCTCTCCAAATTTACAAAAAATCCTTTATTTATGGGCTTTTGCCGTTTTAACATGTATCATCTGAATGTCAGAGAATAATTTTAACACTTGTTTTCAACAATTTGTACCCCTTTTTGTGAAGTCACATACTCGATAAAAATGACAAATAGATACGATTATCAAATATGATAAACCTGCATGGAACTTGTTATCAACTACTAACGTATTGATATTTTTATTTTAAAAATACGTCTTTTAACGTTTTACAGGATTTCTGAAAGTGGTCTCAGCGCTTATACGTTAATAGCTCCTAATCAGTGATTAACACATTACATATTAGAAAAAAGGGATGATTCAAATTTGTGACTTTGGCCGAAAATCCAGGATTTGCGTAGTTTGAATGTTAAACTTGTACGCAAATAAGGGACTTTTTGCTTCAAAAAAGACACCGTATGCGGCTTGCTTTTTGGAATCAACAAAATGTTTGTATCGGGATGTCAATGAACTTGTGGGGTAAAGATAAGGAAAATTCGTCTCGACTGCGCTCGACGAACTATCTTGAATGCGCTGGGTGAGCTGAGCTATGCTGAGCAAGGCGGCTCACTGAGCACAGCCATGGCGCCCGGGGCAGCAGCGATAGCAGCGGTACGAAGCCCCACTAGCACTTAGCAGCTACAGCGCTGGAAGAGGCTGAGCGAAAAGCGAAGACTTGTCCAGCGCTGCCGGGGACGTGCTCTGGTAGCTGCAAGTGCTGGTGGGGCTGAGTGTAGCGGATAGCGCGCCCGGCTGCCAAAAAAAGAGTGGAATGTGGTCGCTCCTTTCTAATTTATTGCTACTTTTGTAAAATCGTATACGATATATTATATAAGAAAAAATTAACCCGACATGAAAAAAATCGCTTTATTGCCCTTGTTGTTCTGTTCTTGCTTGCTACTGTCGCAATCTGATCCGCTGGTCAAAAAATTGGATAGCCTGACTACATTTATTGATACGATTATTAATATGGAGCCAGGTACTTCGGTGGTGATTACGAAGGAAAATCGCAGGCTTTTTGCGGCCAGTAATGGCTTGTCTAGTATTGAATTGAAGACTGAAAATAATATCAATACGATGTATGATCTGGCTTCGATTGCGAAGATGTTTACGGGCTATTGCATAGCTACTTTGGAGCATCAGGGCAAGCTTTCAATGGAGGATGATATTCGAAAATATCTGAAGGATTTTCCCGTTTATGAACATCCTATCACGATCCAGCACTTGGTGCATCATACGAGTGGCATCAAAAATTGGACGTACTTAATTCAGGAAGTGAGCTGGGCGAGTGAAGATAAAATTTCTACGGATCAGCTGCTGCGACTCATCTATGCACAGAAAAATCTAGATTTTACGCCGGGGGAACGCTATAAGTACTGTAATTCTGGCTACGTACTATTGACCGCCATCATTGAGGAGGTCACCCAACAGTCTTTTGTAGAGTGGACGAATGAGCACATTTTCGAGCCGCTAAAGATGGATCACACTTTTTTTAATGATAATCAGAATAGGATGATTCCAGGAATGGCTTCTGCCTATAGGCTCAATTCTGATGATGCTATTATCCGAGAAGCGTACAATACTAGTGCCTTGGGGTCGAGCTCTTTGATTTCGAATGCGGTTGATATGGAGAAATGGATGAATTTTTTGTTGTATCCACCAGAAGATAAAAAGGCAATTGTCGAGCTTATGCTTACCACCAGACCGCTAAATAATGGTGAATCCAACAACTATGCTTACGGAATAGAAATTGAGGACTATAACGGTCAGACTATTATTGGCCATTCTGGTAGCTGGGCTTCTTTTACTTCTCAAATGACGTTGATTCCGGATCAAAAGATAGGGGTCTTCTTTGCTAATAATTACAGGGTCTATACTAATCCTATCATGGAGTTATATTTGGATGTGCTGATTCCAGAAGAGGAGGCTTCGTCACTTCCTGAAGAAGAGGAGGAGGAAGCCGAAGCGGACGACGAAACGCAGGAAGAGGTGATCGTTGCCACTGCGCAACTCGATAAATACTTGGGCCTGTATAAATTGAAGGATGCTTGGTATATTGAAATTACGAGAAAGGGCGGTGATTTGTACACCAGAGCGAATGGGGAAAGGGCCTTCTACATGAAGCCGCTGAATGATTCTACCTTTTTGGTTCGTAATTATGGTAATCGGACGATTACCTTTGTTGCTGATGCTGATGGGTCGGTTAACCAGCTCATTTATAATGAAATGGAAGCGCCTAAGAAGACGGAGCCTTTCTATTTTGATAGCGAAGCGTTCAAAAAATACGAAGGGGTCTATTACAGCACCGAACTGGATATTTTGTACAACATCAAGGTGACGGACGATAAAATGTACTATTCCAATATAAAGACTGGGAGGTATGAGGTAATTTGTGAGAATGATACCTTATTCTTTACAGAAGGGAGGTTGTCGAAACTTTTGTTTGAGCAAAATAGTGCGGGGCAGATTGTTGGGTTTTATAAGATTAATTCTAGGAGTGAGAAGTTATTTTATTTTAAGAAGGCTAATACGCTATGATGATAATTTTCCTCGCGGATTACAAATCCACTGGGCGCGGGCTGTGTTTTTTTTAAATAAAGCTAACCAAACACCATTTTGATAAAGAAGATAAATTTTAGGGATCAAGTCAAGGAGGTGCTGCTGAAGCGGATGCGGTCTGGCAATTTAGATCCTAAGAAGTCGCTATCGCTGGCCTCTTTGGCTAGGGAGCTGGATGTGAGCGTGACTCCCATACGGGAGGCGCTTACTCAGCTGCAAACTTCGGGGATTGTAGAATCGATCCCCAATAGGGGGTTTTTTATTCCTAAGCTCTCCAAAGGAGAGGCTAAAAACTTGTATGAATTGGTATCGTCGATCGAGTCGTTGGCGGTGATGCATTCTACTTTTGAAGAGCAGGATATCGCTAAGCTAAAAGAGCTTAATGAGACTTTTAAGCATACTGACACCATCATCCAACGGATTAATGGGGATATGGATTTTCACGATACCTTGACGTCGAACTACGATAACCCCATCGCTTTGAAAATTCTGTCGGACTTGAAAACAAGAATTTTCTTCTACGAGCTTGATTTTATGAGCACCGAAAGCTTTTACCTAGACTCTAGCAGCGATCATGAGCAGATTATTGCGCAGATTGAGGCTGGCGATCTGGAAAGGGCTTGTGTGGTGCTGAAGAAGAATTGGCTGAATATATTAGATCATTTGAATTTGTAAAAACAGTTCTTAAGGTCTGTAGGTAAATTTACCGAGTAGTTTTGCCTATACTATTTGGATTTTATGGCTAAAGGCAGATTCATTAGCTTGATTTTCGCCTCAAGCCGGCTGGGCTCTTCATTTTTTCATTGCCAAAAAACGAAGCAAAAAGGCTAGAAAAGGCAAACTCCTCCGTCAGACAATGCCTTTTCGCGCAGCCGCCACCTAATATGACTTGTTCTGCTTTTAATACGCCAATAGGTGCCCGGGCTTGGTGGTCATTTCGCTGCTTGGTGGTGCAAATTGGGTTAATTTGATGCCCTTTACTGCATACTTGTATTCGTCCATAGTAGGTGTTCTGCCGAGAATGGCAGAGAGGACTACTACGGGAGTAGATGCTAGTAGGGATTCTCCTTTTTTGCGATCGGTATCTGCTACCACGCGACCTTGAAACAAGCGGGTGGAGGTGGCCATTACGGTATCTCCTTTTTCTGCTTTTTCTTGGTTGCCCATGCAGAGGTTGCAGCCGGGGCGTTCTAGGTATAAGATATTTTCGTACTCGGTGCGAGCGATGGTTTTTGGTGCTGCATCGTTGAACTCGAAGCCGGAGTATTTTTGTAGGATTTCCCAGTCGCCTTCTTCCTTGAGTTCTTCGATGATGTTGTAGGTAGGGGCGGTGACCACTAGTGGGGCTTTGAATTCTACTTTTCCATATAGCTCCTCTAGATTGCGTAGCATTTTTGCTACTACCTTGATGTCGCCTTTGTGCACCATACAAGAGCCGACAAAGCCTAGATCAACGTCTTTATCTCCACCATAGTAAGAGAGTTCTCGGATGGTGTCGTGCGTGTAGCGCTTGGAGACATCCTCATTGTGTACGTCAGGATCGGCAATCATGGGCTCGTCGATGATATCCAAGTCTACCTCAAATTCAGCGTAGTACTTTGCATTTTCGTCGGGCGCCAGCGGTGGCTTTTTGCCGGAGCGAATCTCCTCTATTCTATTGTTTGCTTTATCAATGAGGCCCTGGAGCACTTGTTGCTCATTATCCATGCCCTTCTCAATCATGATCTTGATTCGGCTCTTTGCAATTTCTAGAGATTGAATGAGAGTATCAGACTGTGAAATGCAAATGGATGCCTTCGCCTTCATCTCGGCCGTCCAATCGGTAAAGGTAAAGGCTTGGTCGGCCAATAAGGTGCCAATGTGTACTTCTATGATTCTTCCTTGAAATACATTTTCCCCCTTAAAATGCTTCAACATCTGGGCCTGTGTAGCGTGCACTACATCGCGGAAGTCCATGTGGTCGGCCATTTTACCTCTAAAGGTCACTTTTACGGACTCTGGGATCGGCATAGAGGCTTCACCAGTGGCTAGTGCTAGGGCAACGGTACCTGAATCTGCCCCGAAAGCAACGCCTTTTGACATTCTGGTATGCGAGTCGCCCCCAATGATGATGGCCCAATCGTCAATGGTAATATCATTGAGTACTTTATGAATCACATCTGTCAGCGGGTGGTATTGGTCTTTAGGATCACGACCAGTAATCAACCCAAAATCATTCATAAACTTCATGAGCCGTGGGGTGTTGGCTTGCGCCTTCAAATCCCAGACAGAAGCCGTATGACAGCCCGACTGGTACCCGGCATCAACGATGGGTGAAATCACGGTGGCTGCCATCATCTCCAATTCTTGCGAGGTCATCAGGCCCGTAGTATCCTGGGAGCCTACAATATTTACATTCACCCGAACGTAAGAACCTGCGTGCAGTATAGCTCCAGAGGTTCCTACCGCATTTTTATTAAAAATCTTTTCTACGGCTGTTAGTCCTTGTGCCTGATGAGAAATCTCCTTGGAGGGCGCATAAACGGGTGGCATATCAATTCCTAATGCCTTAGCGGCAAATGCTTGCAGTTTTTTACCAAATACAACGGCATAGGAGCCCTTCGCTCTCATGAACTCCATTTTCTGAGGAGTAAGCGCAGAAGAAATATCAATCAACTCCTTACCGTCACTGTCGTACAGTTTCTTTGTTTTGGTATTAATGGTTAATACCGTTCCCGTATCAACGGAGTAGGTTTGCTTCAGGATAGGTTCGCCTTCTTCGTCAACGATGAGGTTGCCTGCGTCATCAAACTGCTTAACCCAGTTTTTTAAGTCTACTCCAATACCACCAGTCACGCCAACAGTGGTTAGGAAAATGGGCGAAATCCCATTCGTCCCAGCAACGATAGGTGCAATGTTGATAAAAGGAACATAAGGACTTGCTTGCTTGCCGATCCACAGGGCTACATTATTTACACCAGACATTCTGGAAGAACCTACCCCCATCGTTCCTTTTTCGGCCAACAGCATCACTCGCTTATCGGGATGAGCTGCTTTTAGCGCTAATAGTTCTTTTTGCCGTACCTCATCGAACTCGAACATACACTGCCCGTGTAGCTCTCTATCTGCTCTGGAGTGCGCCTCTTTACCTGGCGAGAGTAAATCCGTAGAAATATCGCCAATACCAGCTACATAGGTCACTACTTTAATCTCTTCTTCTACCGCTGGTAGTTTGGTGAAAAAATCAGCTTGGGCGTAGCTTTCTAGTATTTCCTTCGCTATGGCACTCCCCTCTTTGTAAGCTGCTTCCAAGCGTTCCATATCAGCTTCGTATAGGAAAACTTGTGTTTTCAGCACCTTTGCTGCTTCCGCTGCGATGGCAGCATCTGCCCCTAAGGCTAAGTCGAGTAGGACTCCTATAGAAGGCCCACCTTTCATGTGCGACAACTGCTCAAAGGCAAAAGTGGCTGAGATTTCTTCTACTTGAACCTCCCCAAGAATGATTTCTTTTAGAAATTGAGCTTTCACTCCGGCGGCACTTGTGGTTCCTGGCAGTACATTATAAATGAAAAAATTTAGCGAGGCTTTTCGATGCTCGTGATTGACCTCTTTGATCTGTTCAATAATTTCGCTAATTAGATCAGCACCATCGATGGGCAGTGGATGTAGCCCTTGTGCTTCTCTATCAATAATTTGCTTTAGATAGTCGTTGTACATACTCATTTGAAGAACCTTTATGCCAGGAAGTGATCAAAAAATAATTTGGTGTACAATACTACGTAATTTATCTTTTTTTGCAAAGCAAACTTTACCACTCTTGCTCAAAGCCTGGCTTGTTAAAAATCTCGGCCCAATCGCGGTGGCCTTCGGTAAAGGAAGCGAGGCACCAAGTAAACATAAAGTCTACGGATGGTGGCGCAATCGTATCATGATAAGTTGGCGTCACGTTAATGGCCACTTCATCGAAAATGTGGGCATAGACATTGACCTTTTCTTCGGGTAAAGCACAGTTTTGGAGCACGTAAGGGGTATCGCCTGGGATGTCGGATACGCAGCGGAAGTGGTAGATTTCTTCCTTGGCGTTGGCGCCGAGGCCGTGCGGGCCGTCGGGGCCGTGGAAGTGCGGCGGATAGCTGCCTACACCACCAGTATGAGCCATGTATGTATCACCAAATAGCAAGCGGCAGGCTTGTACATTTTTATCGACTAGCTTAAAAACGGTGCGCTTGGACATGGGGCGGCGGTTGCCCAAATCGGCAGCTAATTCGGTGCCTTCGATATCGGTATGACGCACGAGTTGCACAGGATGAGACGTATTGCAATCTACCGCTTTAAATTCACTCACATCACAGTGGATAGAAGAGGAAAGGCTGACTTTTGAGTCAATACCTACATAAAGCACATCTCCTTTCCCGAGGGTATAGGTATTGCCCCCTGCCTCAATGGCCACTTCCCCGCGATTGACGTAGTAAAGTGCCTCTTCTTTGCCGAGCGTTCGGCTGGCACTAGCTCCATCTGCCAATAAGATGCGGGCTAGCCGTAGAAAGTTGAAGGTAGAGTTATCGCCAGTAATTATTTCAGAGACGCCGCTGGCAGCTGGTGTGGCATCGAAAGCCTCTACTTTTCGTACTTCATTTTTGACAGGCACCATCACTTGCAGGTCGTGGCGGCGCTCCGCTGGGGTTTGTGCGGGGCCAGTAAGTTGTGCTCCAATTATTTTAGGTTGTACCATGATTATTTTTGTATGCTTTGTTTTATAATATTATTCCCAAGCAGTTGCTTCTGCTCGTAGGTGTTTAGCAAAAGCTGCTTCATCAGTCAGTGCTCCCGGCTCGCGCTCCCAAGCCGCTAGAAAACGATAACTTGCCACTCCATTCACAGCGCTAAACGTAAATACATGACTGTCCAGTAAGCCGCCTGGAACGGCTTGTACATCTTGATTATCAGGGACAATGATAGCCATCCCCAGCACTTCGTCGTGAAACGATTGGGCGCCATAGGTGTAGCCAATATGCTGGTTCTTATATTGTTCTACTTCAAAATCGGGAGCTGCTGGATGTTTGACCAGACCAGTGGCGAAAGTAGGATTTTTGATAGTGGTTTTTAGCACATGGATGCGAATTTCGGTCCAGCGGTGGCCAGCGTGCATTTCGTGCTCTACCATCAGATCCATGCGATCATCCCCAAAGGCCAACTGCGTGAAGTGGATGCGAAAGATGCTGCGCAGCGGGCCTGAAGTCACTAGTTCAAAGCGCTTTGCTGCATAGTTTTCGAAGGCCATCAGGCTATCCCCTACTAGTAGTGCCGGGCTACCTATTCCAAGTGAGTTGCCTACTTTTAGAATATCGGCACCCCAAGGGTTGATCTTATGATAGTCCAGCGCAACGGTGTCCATCACTAGGTCAGAAACTTGTTTGCCAAAAATATCATAGCGGTTTCTGGTGTCCATATACACGCGGTAGCCCACCACATCATTTTCCCAGCTGGGCCCTTCAAATTTGAGCCAGTAGCCTTGTGGTTTTAGATTGTCAGGCACGTCGTACTCCTGGATACGTTGATAGTCGCCCGTGAGTTTTTTGACGCTATCGGGGTCATAGGTGTGGGGCTGGCGGAGGAGGAAAGCTTGCGTTTTGGCCTCCACCTCGCTGGAGGCTACTGCCTGTACAGTTAGCGTAAGCGTACTCCCTTCTTTTTTTTCGGTGGGCCTGAAATTAACCAGCGCAAAGGCTTCGTCTGGCTGCCCATCGCCATTTAGATCGTCGAGTTGATAAGGGACTTCTTGTTTGCCGTCCATGAGGGCGAAAGGCTGTGG
>JBCCRH010000250.1:0-8975 GCA_039208045.1 Bacteroidota bacterium | reverse complement strand
GCTAGCCAGTACGCCATCGGAATGCCGATAAAGGAAAGGATGACAGTGGTGGTAAGTGCTAATTGAGCAGTAAGAGCTAGTGTTTCCCAGAAGTCGTGATTCATGCTTATTGCAAATTGATAGTATATCCATACTGCTCTAAGATCACCTTTGCCTCCTCACTTTTCAAAAACTGCAAAAAAGTAGCACTTTCCAAAGCATGCTCTGCCGCTCCGTAAGTCGTCTGCACCACACCCTGTGCGATCGGCGTATAAGCATTTGCCGAAAGGCTGACCCAACGCCCCCGCCCCCGCATATTGGGCGAAAGCACCACCGACTTAGCGGTAAAGCCCAGCGTACATGCCCCTGATAGAACGTACTGATTCACCTGAGCAATATTTTCTCCGAAGACGAGCTTATCTTGTAGGGTATTCCACTGCCCTTTGGTCCGTAAATACTGCTTAGCAGCTTCCCCGTAAGGCGCATTCCTAGGGTTGGCAAGCCCAATTTTTTTGATTATTGGGGTGCTTAGAACCTGGGGGAGGGAATCCAGTGGAATGTCGAGAGTAGTCCATAGCACAAGTTCCCCAAAGGCGTAGACCTCAGGAGGAGTGGCCGCCAAGCCCTCTGCTTGGAGGTAGTTAGGGTACTTCATATTTGCCGAAAGCAAAAGATCGTAGGGTGCCCCCTGCTTGATCTGTGCCGCTAGCTTCCCCGAAGAACCAATTACCACGTTGACGACTATGCCATGCTTCGCCTCAAAAGCAGCTTCCAATGCTTCCATTGCAAATTGCATATTAGCAGCTACCGCAATTTGAAGCGGCTTAGAGGAAGTGTTCGCATTTGGCTGACAAGCCGACCACCACATGGTACTGAAGAGTAGGAGAAGTACTACACGCATCGTCTACTTCTTTCGGCGATACTCATTGAACGAGAAGGGATAGGCATGCTCGGCATCCACCTCATGTTTTTCGCTTTTTACCAGCTCCCACTCTTGCCAGTCAATAGCTGGAAAATGCGCATCGCCTTCAAAGGTATGATGTACAATAGTGAGATATAAGTAATCAACTAGATGCAGGGTTTGCTCATACACCGAAGCACCACCGAGAATGAAATATTCTTCTTCCTCTTGAAGGAGTTCAAAGGCAGTGCTTAAGTCAGGAACGACGGTGCAATGATCGCAAACAGCGAGGTCGCTTTTGCTGGTTAGAATGACATTTTTGTACGGCGAGATGAGGGCATCTGGCGTGATATAGGTGAGCCTGCCCATGAGGAAAGCTTTGCCATCCGTCACCTTCCAGAAGTTTTCCCAATCTTTTGGGAGGTGCCAGGGCAAGCGGTTATTGAGGCCGATCACGCGGTTTTCGCTCATCGCTACGATAATGGAAACTTGGGACATAGGGAGGGATAGTTTTGGAGTTTGAGAGTTGAGGAGTTTGGGGGTTATGTAGTTAAATAGTTGGAGGGGGAAATAGTTTAGGGGGGAAGTTTTTTACTAAAAAATGGAGGGGTGACCACTTCTTTGTGGATAGCTACCGCTTTCTTTTGGATTTCTACCTTTTATTTGTTAAGTTTAGGAATTGCTTAGAGAAACTGTTCTACCTACCTACCTTACATTTTTCCAAATTCACATTTCGGCTTTGCTCAGTGTTCTTGTTTTTTGAAAACAAGTTTTCGCTGCTGCCATATCCAAACAAAACCGAACCCTTATGCTACGCTCATGGACCTATCGCTATCAGCATTGGCTGGTAGTAGCCTGTTTTTTGCCTCATCTACTCTCCGCAATGGAGTGGACTGCCGAAAAAGAACAGCAAATTGTGCAACAAATTTATTGCCTACCCGTACACATCGACGTTAACTATGATCAACACGTCAAAAAGTACGTCAGGAGCTATCTAACTACCGGTCGGCTAGAAACCACTAAGATGCTCCGCCGGGCGGACTATTTTTTCCCCGTTTTTGAGCACTACCTACGCCTACACGAATTACCAGAAGAACTGAAATACCTGCCCGTCGTCGAGTCGAGATTGATTGCTGACGCGCAGTCCACAGCAGGAGCTTCCGGACTCTGGCAGTTCATTAAGCCCACTGCGAGAGCATACGGGCTACGAGTAAATAGTTATGTAGATGAGCGATTAGATGTCTACAAGTCGACGGAGGCCGCCATTGAATTATTCAAAGCGCTGTATGAAGAATTTGGAGATTGGACACTGGTACTAGCCGCTTATAACTGTGGGCCAAGCCGCGTTCATCGAGCTGTTAGGCGGGCAAAAAGCACAGATTTCGACCTAGTAGCACCTTATTTACCCAAGCAGACAAGAAAATATATACCCAAGTATATCGCCACCATTTTTGCGATGGAACACTTTAGCGAACATGTAACGATAAAAAGCGTTCCTACCGCAAGCTTGGCACATTATGAAACACAAACGATTCAGGTATTCGACCGACTGAGCTTTCGGCGTATTGCCGCTGTATGCAAGCTACCTGAAGCAACTATTGAACGACTAAATCCTGGTTTTTTACGATCCGTTATTCCAGGAAGCAGGAGTGGCTACCACCTACAGCTACCCGCCAAGGTGATGCCTACGCTGAGGGCCTACATAGCGCACCAGCGGGCAAGCACTTGGCCCCTACTCCGCCAGCAGGCCTACCAGAGCCGCTACATTGTCGGAGCAGGAGATACCGTAGCCGTACTAGCCGCCCGTTTTCGGTGCACCGAGCAAGAGATCATCGAGTGGAACCAGCTGGGCAATCGCGACCTTTTGGTACGCGAATCCCTAGTGTTGCAAGCTCCCAAAGCACCGATCCGATTTAGCCCGTGATAAATCCAAGTATATTGATCGCTGCGCAACTCGAGGATGAAAAGTTGCCAGCGATTTTTTTTGGGCAGCTGATCCCGCTATCCACTTGTACTCGTGCGGCTAGGATGCTATGCCACTTCCAGCAGTAGGGGTCTTCACTCCAAGTATTCGCTCAGCCCCCTACCACTGGGTGCCATGCCAGACTGGGGCCAAGTAAGCATCCTAGCCACACTCGTATCGTTTCTATCGAGGCTGCGGTGATCCCTATTGGCGGGCCGGGAATGTTCTCCGTCATGTATATTTTTCAAATACTGAGTTATGTTTGTATTTTTAGAAAAAATAGTTTGACTATTGTTATCTAAACTATATGATGCGCTCTTTTCCTCCTCATAGTGAAGTCGATTGGTCAGAGATTGAATATTTACTCAGGAATCGGCAGAAGCCAATTTTAATAGTTTGTACCTATGATTCTCTGCGTAGTAGAAATATCGGTATTCAATTATTTGAGACCAAAGTGCCGAGCCTTTCTTACACCCAGGTTAGCATTTTTCAAAGGGATGAATGTTCTATGTACAGCTATCTTGAACAGGAACTAGACCTTAATCGAACGGATCGTTTTCCTATCAAAGAAGCTACCCACATTCTTGATTTAGAGTACTGTATTGAAGGTAGGCCTTCCACCTTTCTGGACGAAGTTAATCTAGACAGAGAATTAATCTTTCGTGAGTTGGGAGCTTTGATCTTATGGCTCAACCGATATACTTTTCAGCGATTCGAAAGAGAAGCTCCTGATTTTTGGGATTGGATACAACATAAATATCATTTTGGGGAGACGCTATCATCTACAAATGGCGAATATAATCCTCGTAACCTGATGAATATTTTTCCATATCCCAAGAGTGGATTTGAAGTGGAAAATGAATTAGTAGATCGACTCGAAAACCTCAATCAATCACGAGGTGATTTAAACAAAGGATTAGATCAAATATCAGCCTTGCTACAAGAACTTGGTGAACGTTACCAAACGCGTTTTGACTATAAACGTGCCATTGAAGCATATACTCGCTTTTCCAGTTTGCAAGAGTGTTTGAATGACAAGGCTAATATTGGGCGTACGCAACATTACCTGAGTTACATTTACAAAAAAAATCGAGACTATCAACGGGCAATAAAGGCATTAAAGAAAGCTTATCAAATTGAAGAATTTAGAAGATACAACGAAGCGTCAATTCTTAATGATATAGGAATCGTTTATAAAGAACTAAGAGAATGGGAACAAGCACATTCTTACCTTTCAGAGGCTCTTCATATTTCTAAGAAGACAAAAGACCATAACGAGTTAGTAAAAGCATACTATCAAATGGGGGTTTGCCTTCAGAAACAAAAGAAGTGGGAAGAAGCGCTAGAATATTTTTACAAGATTGTAGAAGCCGAAAAGGAGAATAATTCATACATCCTTGGCACAGCTTTGCACCAAATAGGGAGAGTTCGAGAGGAACAAGGGGAATTGGAGCAAGCACTTAATTTTTATAATAAAGCTCTTGAGGCAAATAAAAATTATGACGGAGGTAAACAAGTAGGGAGTACCTATCATCAGATAGGACTAGTTTATCAAACTAGGAACCAATGGGATAAGGCTATTGAGTTTCTTAGCAAGGCCATCGACTGCAATAAGAATAATGGTAGGATACATGAATTAGGTGCAAGTTTTCACCATATTGGGATAATTTACCAGATGCAAAAACGATGGGACGAGGCACTCCTCTTTTATGAAAAAGCCATTGATGCAAATAAAAGGAGTAATCAGTTACACGATATAGCAACCCAATACCATCATATTGGCACAGTTCACTACGGACAAGCTTCTTTTGAAATAGCAAAATCCTTTTTTGAGAAAGCAGTACATGAAAATTTAAAATATAAGCTCACCGACGAGCTAGGTGGTAACTATTTCAGCATAGGCACTATTTATGAACATCAAGGGAAGCTAGAAACGGCAGAAACTTATTACAAGCTTGCTATAGAGTGGATAGGCAAAACTGATACTTTATATCAATTATATCTTCCCCACGCCCAGCTAGCCATGCTGTATAGGAATAAAAAAAACTTCAAAAAATTTAAAGAACATTCTCGCTTGGCGATGAAATGGAAACCCGAAGCAGAAAAGTATTATCCCCATATTAAGAATAGTCAAAATCCATCTACGACCAGATTGAAAGCCTTGAAATCGTGGCTCAAAAGAAATTTTAGAAAACCATCTGAATCTTAATATTTTCATTTCTATTGATGAACAATAGGTAATCAGCTCAAAAAATGGGCCCAATTTGTGCAAGAAAAGAGCTACAGTGCTCAATAGTGATGGGCAAGTCTTGAAACGTACCAGTGAGCTGAAAGAACTTCTGGCATACCTTGAATTATAATTTGGCCATCAACTCCTCCATACTATCTGTTGCTACCTCTTCCTTTTTTCCAGCTGCTATAGCGAGTGCCGCTATTCTTTTAGCTTCCTTTTTAAGGCCTGCTTTATACGCCAAAAAAGCATAGGTATCTAGGTAAGCGTAGGTAGGTTCTTGCTTGGTCACTTCTTGCATCCAATCTAGGCAGGTGGCGATGACTGCTTGGTCATCACAATTTTTATACACATCCCAGCTGATGTGATTGATGTAGCCATTGGAGAGTTCGCCATTGTCTTTTTGCTGTTCGTAGGTAGCAAATAGTTCGGTCCACTTATTTTGTGCTTTTAGCATGTCCATCTTGAAAAATGGAAGAATATCAGCTATCCATTTTTTGCTTAATGCCTGCTCTGCATATACTAGTGCTGCGTCAAATTCGGCTTGGCTTTTATTGGCAATGGCAGCGTCAAACTTTCCGGAGGCTAAGAAAAAGAATAAGGTCTCCGTGTCCGTCTTCCCATATAAATCAAGATAGGCGTCTTTGTAGCGTAAGGAAGTATCTGCAACAAAAGCCGGGGCGCTTCCTCCAAAGTACATCAAAGTCGAAAAATAGCCTTCAGATGTCCGGTCTTCAATGGATGACCAGTAATCGATGAACGCCTGATCTTTTGTAACTTTTAAATCATCTCGATTAATGAAATCAATATAGAAGCGAGGATAGCTAGAAAGATCAACCTCATTGGTATAGCCCTTCAAAATTTGATTCGTTCGATCTAGTTCCACCGCTTCAGCAGTAAAGGCTAAGACTTGCTGGCTCATATGCTCGAAAGTTTCCCCTGGAAATCCATATTTCCTATTTAGCACATAGCCATTTTTATTTAGAACGATAGTCGTGGGGTAGCTCGATACATGATGCTTCTTAGAGAGGTGAAAAGTCTTGTCTTTTTCGGCATCATACTTCAATAAGACAAACTGCGTACTGAGAATCTGCTGAATAGAATCATTTTGAAAAACGAGCTTATCCAACTTTTTACAAGGCCCACACCAGTCCGTATAAAAATCAATAAGAATCAGTTTATCCTCTTGCTGAGCAATTTGCAGGGCTTTTGAATAGTCTTGTTGGATGATATTTAAGGGTTGGGCGCTAGCAATATAACTTACAACAAAAAAGAGCGTAGTAAAGAGTAGGTTTTTCATCACTAATGTTTTCTGAAAAAGACCTGGAAAAAGCCAAAGGGTTGCCCAAAAAAAATCCGTCACTCGTAATCCAAAACCCAAAACTCTCAAACCCCCAAACTCCTCAACCCCCAAACTCCCCAACCCCCACACCACCCATCAAACCACCGCCACCGCCTGGATCACCGAAAAATACAACGGCATTCCAATCGTAATATTCACCGGAAACGTAATCGCCAGGGCCATCGGCAAATAAAGCCCGGGATTGGCCTGCGGCACTGCAATTTTCATGGCAGCAGGCACGGCGATGTACGACGCACTAGCAGCCAAGATGGATAGTAGGAAGCGATCCCCCAGGTCATCCGTGACGAAGCCTGTGAGGTAGGCAGAGAGGCAACCGATGAGCAGCGGCGTGATCAGGGCAAATAGGAAAGGAACCACCCCATTGGAGGTGAATGCTTTGATTTTGCGACCCGATACGATACCCATGTCGAGCAAGAAAATAGCCAAAAAACCTTTGAATAAGTCATTGGTAAAAGGCTCGATGCCCTGGGCCTGCTTGTCGTTGGCGACGAAGCCGATGAGGAGGCTACCTAGGATGAGCAACACGCTACCGTTGGTAAAAGAGTGAGAGATGGCATGGCGCTTTTTAATGGTCGTTTCTTTGTTGGTGCTGAACATCGAAATGAGCAAGAGGCCCATGATGATCGCGGGTGATTCCATCATGGCCATGACTGCCACCATGTGGCCATGCACCGGAATTTGCTGCACCTCTAGGTAGTTGACAGCCGTCACAAAAGTTACAGCACTTACCGAGCCGTAGGAGGCGGCGATGGCTCCCGCATTGAACTCGCCCAGGCGTTTTCGTAACAGAAAAAAGACGATAGCAGGGATCACGATGGCCGACCCAATACCGAAAGCAATGGTAGAAAGCGTCTGCGCATTAAAATCTTCGTGTGCTAGCTCGTGGCCTCCTCGAAAGCCGATGGCAAAGAGCAGGTAGAGCGAAATAAACTTGGAGGAATTGGGTGGAATCTCCAGATCACTCTTTACCGAGACGGCTAGGAGGCCGAGTAGGAAAAAGAGCAGGGCAGGGTTGGTGAGATTTTCAATAAGTAGATCTAAGTTCATGCTATGTGCCTTTTGGTTGACCGCGCAAAAGTAGCATGATTAAGTATAAGTTAAAATTAATGTTTATAATGTTGTTTATTTACGATTCTTATGGATAAAAATGAACAATTTGGTAAAGTTGATTTAATAGTTTTGCTGCCAGGAAAAGTGCTTTTGAATGATGCTCCTTTTTGCTTGCTCCAGATATTCCAAAAAGGCCTTGGCGGCGGGAGAGTGTCGCTTACCGCTAGGCCATGCTAGACTCCAGGTCGTTTCGATAGGCAGCCCTTGAATTGGAATAATTTTTAAAAGGCCCAATTCCAGCTCATTCTTAATACCGACTAGCGCCATGATAGATAGCCCTAAGCCCGCCAATACAGCCTGCTTGACGGCCTCGTTGGAGGAAAGCTCGATTTTACGATCTACAGGTACATTGAGTTTTTGGATAAAACGCTCCATCGTGAGGCGCGTACCTGAGCCCTCCTCTCGGTAAATCAGCGGGAGGCCCGTAAAAAAAGCGTGGGCGTCAATGGCATCGGGTACTTCAAAATCTGCATTAGAGACCAGGAATAGCTTATTTTCGAAGAGGTCAATTTGCTCTGTTCGGATATGTTTAGGAATGATCGAGACCAGCGAAAAATCAACCTGATTTTGCTCTAAGGTCTCCACTACCCTGGTTTTATTGGTTACATCCAATTCTAGCTTCACCCCAGGATGTTGCTGAAAAAAGGGACTCAAAAGATAAGGCATCACGTACTTCCCCGTAGATACCACCGAGAGTTTGAGCTGGCCCAAAAGCTGCCCTTTGTACGCCATCGTTTTGTACTGTATCGCCTGTGCTTGTTCAATAATTTGCTGCGCTGCTTCTACGATTTCCTCCCCAAAATCGGTAACGAACAAACGCTTTCCTACAATTTCGGTCAGCGGAATTTCAAACTGATCTTGTAGCTTTTTGAGCTGTATAGATACCGCAGGCTGTGTAAGGTGCAGCGCTTCTGCCGCCTTGGTGATGCTTCTGGTTTCTGCTACTTTTAGGAATACACGGAGTTGGTGCAGCGTATAATTCATAAATAATTTTTTATGGAATTTGCTGCAAATATAAGTGATCCTTAATTAACAGGCAGTTTATGATGCCTTGCGCTGCGCAATGGGCATATCTACTGGGCGAGTACGTTTCCATCGCCGATGCGTCCACAGCCAGTATTGAGGTGCTTTACGGATGTCTTGCTCTAGCATGCGCGTGTGGCGCTCGGTAATTTCTCCATGTGGCAGGCTTCGGGGCTGATCGGTAATCACCTCAAATTCCATTTCATAGTGCCCCCGCTTTAGCTTGCGGATATGGCCAAATACCACGGTGTAGTCATACTCCTTGGCGTACTTTTCAGTACCAAACATCACAGGCGTTTCCTGGCTCATAAAGTAGGTCCAGTAGGCCTTGTGTACATTATGTGGGCATTGGTCGGCACCAAACATGATGGCGTCCATCTTATCTTGATTGGCTTCGAAGTAGGCT
>JBCCRH010000249.1:0-8999 GCA_039208045.1 Bacteroidota bacterium | reverse complement strand
GTCGATGATGTTTTTGCATACGGCTGCGCCAGCATTTCGGAATTTGGCGGTAGCTTCAGCGCCGCCACGGCGAGAAGGCCAGTGATTGACTAGGATGTGGAGTGGTTCACCATCGAAAGAGCCCGAGACATACAAAATATCCCTTGTTGCTTTATTGGTACCATCATCATTGTATATGGGTAATACAATAGCTTCACTGGAGGTAGGTAGGAAATACTTTGGATTGTATAAAAGGGCCACATCGATACCTCTAAAATCGGGGGATTCGTAGTGGATGATTTGGTAGTGGCGATCTTTGATTTTGGGCTGTAGGACGAAGTCTTCCAGTACTTTTCGGTTTTCGATTTCTGCGACGCCCAAGATGGCAAGGCCGTCGGGGGTGAGGTCGATTGCTAATTCGGAGACTACAGAGGAGAGGTGGCCTAACTTTTCGTTATAGATTTTTTCGGTGTACCGATAGGAGCCGGTTGGCGTGAAGTCTTCATCCTTTTTTTCGGGATGGTCTTCTAGATCGAAGAGGTTCTCGAAGTTGTAAAATCCTACAGCGCCTACTTTATACTGCTGTTTTTGAGCGTAGGCGGATTGGAATAGTAATAAAAGGACAAGGATCGAAAAAAGTTTTTTCATCATCATGTTATGGTTAATCATTTGGTACTAATTCTTTACCGTTTATTTAGTTGGACGGGCTTTTGGGGAAAAGCCACACAAAATTAACGCAAACGGATGGAAATATGGGTGTAGGGCCCTAGATTAAGTTTTTGTTAATTCCCGTTAACGGAAATTTTAGATGTGAACAGTAAATAGTAGCTTTGCAGCTCAACAAACGTTTTTTTGACAATATGTACCAAACTATGAAGAGGCTCACTACCTTCGTCGTTTCGCTCTTCGTTCTTTCCGCGTGCCTCCAGGCACAAGTCACTACTTTAAAAGGTCTCGTTCAAGACGAACTAACGCGTGAACCCCTAGTTGGGGTAGAGGTTCGTTTACCATTAAACTCAGCTTTCACTGGGCCAGATGGGCGTTTTGAACTAGCAGCATCTGTTGCTAATACCACCGTCGTACTCTCCTTCGTGAAGGATGGGTTCGAGGTGTTAGATGAGGTCTATGAAGTAGGTAACTCGAACGTAGTCAACGTGGGTGTTATTAACCTCCAACCAAAAGAAGACATCGATCAGATCGCAGGCGAAGATCTGATTCCTACTGTAACGCTATCCATCGATGATGGAACTTCGCAAGGTGCCCAGAATATTTCGGGCCTACTTACTGCTAGTCGTGACCGCTTTACTTCTACTGCTGCCTTTGTTTTTGGGCGGATGCGCTTTAGAATTCGTGGATACAATTCAGAGAATACCGCTGTGTTTATGAATGGGGTGCCGGTTAACGACTTGGAAGGGGGGCGTGTATTCTGGGGTAACTGGGGTGGTTTGAATGATGTACTGCGCGGTCGAACGAATACGGTTGGACTTGGGTTAACTCCTTATGCCTTTGGTGGCGTTGGTGGTTCCTCGGCTATTGACACGCGGGCATCGCGTCAGCGTAAGCAAGTGCGTGCTTCCTATGCGGTTGCTAATACGAGCTATCGCAATCGGGTGATGTTGACCTATAATACCGGAATGTTGGAGAGTGGTTGGGCATTTTCATTTTCTGGCTCTCGTCGTTGGGCGCAGGAAGGCTACATTGAAGGGACTCCCTACGATGCTTATTCTTACTTCTTATCCGTAGATAAGCAGATAGGCGACAATCACTTAATTAACCTAACGGCTTTTGGGACACCTACTAAGAGAGGGCGCTCCACCGCTGCTATACAAGAGCTATACGACTTAGCCGGCACAAATTATTACAATAGAAACTGGGGCTTTCAGAATGGAGAAAAGCGAAATGCAAGTGTTGCAGATAACCATCAGCCTGTAGCGATCTTGCGGCATGATTGGAAAATTGGGGATTTCACAACCGTAACCACCGCAGCGTCTTTCCAGACCGGTGAATACTCTATCTCGGGTATCGATTGGTTAGATTCTCGTGATCCTCGTCCAGATTATTATCGAAACTTACCAAGCTTTATTAATAATGAGCAGGCAGAGGCAGTGGCAGATATACTAAGAAATGATGCCAATGCGCGGCAGGTAGATTGGGATTATATGTATCGTGCTAATCGTAATACAATAAGAACGATTGAAGATGTAGACGGTATTGCAGGGAATGATGTAACGGGGCGTCGGGCAGGCTATATTGTGGAAGAGCGTCATTTTGATAATACGCGCTTTAACTTCAATACATATATAGAGAGCGTTGTTGCAGAGGGAGTGACGATCAGCGCGGGAGCGAATTATCAGTACCAGGTGAATCATCAGTATAAGGAAGTGAATGACTTGATGGGCGCTGATTTCTATTTAGATATTGACCGATTTGCTGCTTTCGATTCCTTGGCTACCAGTGATTTTGTGCAGAACGATATTGAAAACCCCAATCGTTTGATTAGAGAGGGGGACATTTTTGGATACAATCAAGAAGTACATAATCAGCAGGTGGGTGCTTTCATTCAGGGAACGTTTAGTACACGTCTATTTGACTTTTTTCTTGGGGTAAATGGAGAGTCAAAGTCGTTTTGGCGGAATGGATTGGTAGCTAATGGTAAATTTCCTACCAATTCCAAGGGAGAGTCAGAGCGCTCTAACTTTTTTGACTATGGTGTGAAAGGTGGCGCTACGCTAAAGATTGATGGCCGAAACTATGTGCTGCTTAATGGTACGTATATGAAGCGCGCGCCTTTTGCAAGAAATGCGTTTACTTCTGTTCGAACTAGAAATGACTTGGTAGATGGGCTAACGCAAGAAACGATTTTTGGATTTGAGGGGGGCTACATCTTAAAGTCACCTAACGTGAAGGCCAGAGCAATGGCTTTTTACACAGAATTTAGAGATCAGCTCAATAATAGAAGCTTTTTCTTGGATGATACTTTTCAAGGACAGCCGGGCGGTTTTGTGAATTTTATTACTTCGGGTATTGATACGCGGCATATGGGGCTGGAGTTATCTACAGAAGTTAAAGTCGGTGGTGGGTTGAGTGTTAGCGCTGTGGCGGCTATTGGAAAGCATGTCTACACAAGTCGTCCAGATGTAAGTTTGATCTTTGATCAAAACCCGGAGACGTCCAACTTTGAGACGGAGAAGGCATTTATTAAAAACTACAATGTACCCAGTGGGCCTCAAACTGCTTACTCCTTAGGCTTGCATTACAATTCTCCGAATTTCTGGTTTGCCAATGTCAATTTCAACTATTTTGATAATGTATGGATTGATTTCTTCCCGCTTCGCCGCACGCTGTCGGCCTTAGCGACTACGGAGAACCCTCAGTTTCAGCAGGAATTTGTTACTGAAGAGTCGGATGCTAATTTGTACAATAGTATCATCGAGCAGGAGAAAGTACCCGGTGCGTTTACAGTTGATTTTTTTGGTGGAAAATCTTGGAAAATTGACGACTTCTTTATTTACCTCACCGTTGGGGTAAGTAATATACTCGACAACCAAGACTTCATTACGGGAGGCTATGAGCAGTTTCGGTTTGATTTTGAAAATAAGGACACTTCTATTTTCCCCAATCGATATTTCTATGCTTTTGGTCGCACGTACTTTATCAATTTAGCATTTAAGATATAATCAAATAACCTCAAGACCAGGGGTTGACCTGGTAAGAACTAATTTATAAACTTATAGTATAATGGCTTTATTAAAGAAATTTTTTGTACCCATCACACTTTTAGCGGTACTTACTGGCTTTTGGGGCTGCGTTGATTTTGAGTTCGACGAGCCAGCCATCCCAGACTTACCCAATCTACAGGCAAATACTACTATTGCAGAAGTAAAGGCACTACATACGATTGGGCAGAACGACTTTTTAATTGAAGATGACTTGATTATCAGAGGGGTAGTAGCTGCTGATGATGAGTCTGGTAATTACTTCAAGCAGATTGCTATCCAGGACGAGACAGGGGGCTTGCTGCTCCGTTTGAATCGTATTGGCATCAATGGCGACTTTCCGGTTGGACGTGAAGTATTTGTGCGTTTGCAAGGACTTTACATCGGTGATTTTGCAGGAGCGTATCAGATCAATGGAGCACCTGATTCTCAAATTGAGGAGAACTTGATTGAAGAATTTGTTATTGGGGGCGCTTTTGATCAGCCTTTGGAGCCCGAGGTGGTGAGTTTGGCACAATTGCAGAATGCTGCTTTTTTTGATGAGAAGTTGAGCACGCTCATCCAATTGGATAATGTAGAGTTTTTGGCACCTGATGCAGGGGAGACCTATGCAGATGCAGCCAATAAATTTTCACTCAATCGCACGCTTGTTGATTGTAATGGACAAGAAATATTGGTTCGTACAAGTGGCTTTGCCGATTTTGCAGCGGAGCTGACGCCAGAAGGAAATGGCTCGTTGATAGCTATTTTGAGTGTGTTTAACGATACCAAGCAGCTGACGGTGCGCGATGAGAATGATGTAGATTTAAAAGCGGAGCGTTGCAGTGAATCTGGTGAGGTGACTGGCGATCCGATTGATATTGCGGATGTACGTGAGCTGTACGCAACGGGCACTACGATTGGGCCTAATGATCGGAAGATTGTCGGCGTCGTCATTTCTGATAAGAATACGGCTAATGTAGTAGGTCTGAATTTGTTTGTACAGGATGCCACGGGTGGTATTGTGGTACGCTTTTCGGATGATCATGATTTTGACCTAGGAGAAGAGATAGAGGTCAATATTGCTGGACAGGAACTATCTGATTTCAATGGGCTGGTTCAAGTAAATAATGTCCCGCTTGGAAATGCGAAGAGTAATGGGGCAGGAACCCTGCCTACCCCTCGTGATGCTACTGTTGCTGAAATTATCACAAATCAGAGTGCTTGGGAATCTACCTTTGTACGTATTTCTATGGCACAACTTACAGGCGGGGGTACTTTTAATGGTGCCATAAATGTGGTGGATGCTACCGGAAGTATTACGATGTTTACGCGCGGTCCAGCTACTTTTGCAGACTCCCCCGTTCCTACTGGAGAGGTAATGGTAACGGCCATCGTTTCCGACTTCAACGGAGCACAAATTATTATTAATGATCCTTCGGATATCGTGGGTGGAATGATTATAGAGCCAGAGATAGTAGATATCGCTTCCTTGCGAAATGCCTTTAATGGTGGCGCTGCTTCTGCTCCACTAAGTAGCAAGATTAGAGGTGTTGTGATTTCAGATTTCAATGCTGGAAATATTAACAATCAAAACCTAGTGATACAAGACGCAAGCGGGGGAATTATCGTTCGGTTCAGTGATCCTCATAGCTTTGCTTTAGGAGAAGATATAGAGGTTGTGGTATCTGGTCAGGAATTTTCGGAGTTTGCAGGGCAGCTTCAAGTAAACGGAGTGCCTAATACTAATGCTGTAAGTTTTGGAAACGGTACGCTACCAACACCACGGGAGGCGACCGTACAGGAAGTAATTGCTAATCAGGATGAATGGGAATCTACCCTTGTTGTTTTGCGAGGGGTGACACTTTCTGGAAATAGTACCTTTGACGGAGTGCTTAGTATTACTGATGCCACCGGATCATTAGATACATTTACATTTGGTAGCGCTTCTTTCTCTTCAGCCAGTGTTCCTTCTGGAGCTGTTGACCTTACGGGATATGTTTCAGAATTTAATGGTACGCCACAGGTGCTGATTCGTAACTTGAATGATATAGAGTAGCTAGAGTGCTGGCTTCAGCTTTGCTCAGCTAGCTCAACAGAATCAAAAAGGGCCGTTCGCTTAGGTGGATTGCCCTTTTTATATATGGAAAACCTAGTTTACTTTTTTTTGTTAACTAAAACATACGACAGGAGCGCTAGTGCGTGAGCGATGCGTAGGGGTGACCGCCTTAAGCGGGCAGATGGCGATCAATACAGGGATCTGCTTGGATCGCCAGCCGAACGAATAGAGAGCCCCGAAGCGTAGCGACCCCGATAGCCATCGGGGGCACGCCCAAAATAACAACTTATGACAGAACAACAAGTAAAGCCTTTTCAGTTTAAGCAATTTACGATTGAGCAGGATCAGTGTCCGATGAAGGTAGGAACAGATGGGGTATTGCTAGGGGCTTGGGCGGAGGTAGCGGGGGCAAAGAAGGCGCTAGATGTAGGGACGGGGACGGGTTTGATTGCTATTATGCTAGGTCAGCGGACGGAGGAGCTGCATATTGCGGCGGTTGAAATTGATGAAAAAGCGTGTGAGCAGGCAAAGGCCAATATGGCAAAGGTGCCTTGGTCGGATCGCTTGGAAGTGCTGAATCAGCCGATTCAGGAGTATGCGCGGTCGAGTTCGGAGACGTATGATTTGGTGGTCAGTAATCCGCCATTTTTTACGGGAGGTACTTTTTCTGTAAAGGAAGATCGTAATAGTGTGCGGCATACGGTTAAGCTGCCACATGGCGATTTGTTGATTGCGGTGCGTAAGTTGTTGGCGCCAGCAGGTAAGTTTGCGGTGATTCTCCCCTATATAGAGGGACTGCGGTTTATCGAGTTGGCAACGACCTACAATTTGCATTTGACTAAGAAAATGGAGGTGCGGCCAAAAGTAGATAAAGGAGTGGAGCGTTTGTTGCTACAATTTGAGCGTTCGCCAAAAGCGGTGGTAGAGGAAAGCTTGGTCATTCAGAAAGCGGCTCGAAACGACTGGACGGCGGATTATATTCGCTTGACTGGGGATTTTTATCTGAAGATGTAAGGATAATAACTAAAAATAGAACTGGGCAATTGAAGTTAATCATCAATTGCCCATTATTTTTTTATTGGCTTTACTTTGGCACCGATTCTTTAATAATCCGTTTGGCGACTTCTAAAATGGTGGTGTCTCTTAAATTAACGATGCCCCCATTGGGACCAGGTTGTACGTGTTTTCCGGCAATCTTGCCCGCTTCATAATCTTTTGCTCCAAAATAATTTCTGATGGTTTGTGCATCCATGCCCAACTCTGTGGCAATACGGTTCACACTTCCGGTAGGTAGTTGGTGCTTGATGCTACGCAATTCATCGAAGGTAATATTCATTATTCTATGATTTAGTTAGAAAATATAGGAAAGAACTTTTTGTTTGTCTAATGGTAATGAGGGGTATTTTAACTTAATGTTAAGTTAGTCTTTTCTGTGGAAAAGTCAAAGCATAGTGCTAAAAATGTCAGATCATTGTAATTGCAGAATATTATTCTTCTCTAATGCAAGAAGGCCAAATTGGATAAAAGTGCAGAACTCAGCCTGAGATGAGTAGCCCAAGCTGAGTTCTAGCAAGACTAAAATTTTGCTGTGATACCGACTAGCGCATTGGTACCCAAAATAGGGTAGCGGTTCCAGCGCTGTCGCTCGTTGTTAGCGAGATTATTAATTTGGGCGAACGCCCCAATATTTTTGGTAAAGAAATACTCGGCGCCAATGCTCACATCAAATAGTGCATTGAGCGTCTCAGATTCATTACTTTCCGTATTTAGAAACAGCACGCCATTTTCGAAGAATAGGTCTGCTCGGAGGCGGAGTTTGTCTTCTAGCGTGGTATAAATGCCTGTAAAATTGAGGGTAAGCGCGGGTAGATGCCAAGGGTCTTCTTCTCGATCTAAGGAATAAAATCGTTGAGTAAGGTTTCCGACAAGCTCAAAGCCATCAAAGAGCGGAGCGGTTACTGTGGCATTGATGTAGACAATATTGGCGGTGTCGTACAAGGTACGGAAAGCAACTATCGAACTATCGCCATTCCACAGGAATAAGGGAAGATTCTCTACTGATTTATAGCCTATTCGCGCATCGTAATCGATTCCCTCGACTGTACCCCGTACTCCTCCATAGAAGTCATAAAAACGAGAGTTCTGTAGCGTGAGTCGGGTTTCAATGTAGGGGTTGTAAGCGCTTAGGCTACGCAGGTTATTTTTCTGAAGATTACCTGTAGCCCCTACAAAGGCAGTGAGTGACCCTTCTATAATCTTGGCGGCCCCTTCCACTTCTGGGAAGATGGAAAAATCATCCTCATTAGACGTTAAATTGAATCCGATTTTTGCAGTAAAGGTTTCGCCGTGATAGGTGAAGCTGGGTTGCAAATGGAAGTTGTTGAGGTTCTGGTCAGAGGTATCTCTATAATTTGTAAAATCCGTTCGCAAGACTATAGTCAGCGGGTGTTTTTCGGAGAACCACTTCGTTCCTCCTAAGCGCAGGTCAAAGCCATTTTCGCGCGCAGCGAAGTTGTCTTCCATAAAATAAGCATCGACATCTGCAAAGTAGTTGAAATCAGCAACCGTACGTGCTCCATTGAAGATACTGGCTCCGATATCAAAGATAGAAAAGCGCTGGCGCACATTGTCGGAATCGAAGGACAGCGTATCGCTCAGCTCATTATAGCCGTAGAAATATTCATTGTTGAGCGTATAGCCGACACGGCCGTTCACGGCAAAGCCTTTTTCAAAAAAGTACGTCCCATCAGCTTTGACATTGGTACCCGAAAACCGCTGATTCTCCAAGCTATTGTTGTTATTGGCCGAAAGGTGGTTGACATCGAGGCCCAAGTCGAAATTGCTCTTGGTAATTAAATTGAAGGAGCCTTCTCCTAGAAACATGCTCGGGAAGCCACCGCCCAACTTTACATAGTGGTTAAAACTCTCCGCCAATTTCTGGCGGCGCATGGCAATCGGTCGAATCTTTGGCGGCAGGTATTCTACTTCTAGATTAGTATTGAGGATGTTATAAGTTTGGCGCTTGGTGGTAGTGTCTAGTGGTGGAAGATCAGGGCGCAAGCCTAAGCGTGGGGTTTTGATAAGACGTGCGTCAAATTCCTTGATAATTTCCACTTCTTCAGAGCCTAAGTCTTGAGCAGCCAGCGGCGACCAAGCCAAAAAGCCTGCAACGACCAAGAGCGATAGATAAACTAAATTATTATTTCTCATTATGATTTAGCGTTTTAAAGGTTAAAAATGAATGAATAGCGGAGGTTGGATTAATT
>JBCCRH010000248.1:0-9000 GCA_039208045.1 Bacteroidota bacterium | reverse complement strand
TCTTTGTAGCTTTCTACAAAGATAACTAATATCAGGAAGTTATTTTTTTACCGTTACTAAAGCAGATAAAATATTTTTTATTATTGCTGGATTAGTATTGTTGGTTGGGATGTTCATTAATAACTGGTTTTTCGCAGGCGAAAGATCAGATAGTAACAAGAATTGATTAAAATTAAATAAAAGAGAAGAACGCAGCTGCGGACAAACTGTCTCAACACGATGTGTAAGATGTAATGATAGGCAGGATACATACTGGACAAGATGTAACGTTTAATGAGCTAATGGGTGAGAGCACAGGATGCGCCAAAAAAATCATGGACATCCTAATATCTTACAAATCATGTATAGACAAAGGAGGTTACCGCCGCTCCATACGCTCACGCAGCTGCGGACAAACTGTTTAGACAGGATGTGTAAGATGTAATGATAGACAGGATACAGGCTGGGCAAGATGTGACGTTTAATGAACTGATATATGAGAGCATAGGATGCACCAAAAAAATCATGAACATCCTAATATCTTACAAATCCTGTCAAGACAAAAGGAGAGCACTGCCACTCCACATGCTCACGCAGCCACGGACAAATAGTCTACACAGAATGATTAAAATTTAATGATACATAAGATACAACATGGACAAGACAGAAAACATTAATGAATTGACCTTTAAGATCATTGGATGTGCCATGGAAGTACATAACCAAATGGGGAATGGGTTCCAAGAGGTTGTCTACCAACGGGCACTGGCTATAGAGTTTGGCCTTCAAGGAATCTCATTTGCCAGAGAAATGGAGATGGAGTTGTCATATAAAGGCTATAGGGTAGGTACCCGCAGAGTTGATTTTTTTGTTGAAGAAAAAGTAATGGTAGAAATAAAAGCAGTTGAGCAGATTGAGGGTGCCCATAAAGCACAAGCCATTAATTATTGTGAAGCTTATCATGTCGCCGATGGCTTACTGATCAACTTCGGAGGGGAAAGACTACAGTATCATCGAGTGTTCAACAAAAATCTAAAAAACAAAAAATCGTAACACCCCACCTGCACACTAGCAAGCCCTTCTTCACCAACCCATAAAATCCGCCCCCAGCACCACCTCCAACTGCTCCACCAAAAAATCAGCATTAGCCTTAGTAAAACACATCGGCGGCTTGATTTTCAGTACATTATGGTCTGGCCCGTCGGTGCTCATCAAAATACCGCGTCGGCGCATTTGGTTGGCCAAATAAGTGGCTTGCGCAGCAGCTGGTACTTCTCCTTTCATCAGCTCAAAGCCCAGGAATAAGCCATGCCCTCGCACCTCCCCAATAATCGGATACTTTTGCTGCAAAGTCCTTAAGCTAGACTTTAGATAATGGCCTACCTCCAGCGCCTGCGCCTGCAAGCCCTCCTCCCGAATCACCTCCAAAACCGCCTTCCCAATCTCACACGAAACCGGATTACCTCCGAAGGTGCTAAAAAATTCCATGCCATTGGCGAAAGCAGATGCCACCTCCTTCGTGGTAATCACTGCACCCATCGGATGGCCATTGCCAATGGGTTTTCCCAAGGTCACAATATCGGGCACTACGCCCTGTAGTTCGAATCCCCAAAACGCCTCCCCGACGCGCCCAAAGCCTACCTGCACTTCATCAGCTATACACAGCCCTCCTGCTGCTCTCACAAGTGGGTACACGGCTTGTAAGTAGCCTTTCGGCAAAACGATCTGCCCGCCACAGCTCAGAATACTTTCGTGGATAAAGCCTGCAATGCCTTTACCTTGGCGTTGAAGGTCACTAATCACTGTTTTGAAATGTGCTACATATTTCTCTACTGCCTTAGGATCATTCGCGCGGTAGTGCCCTCGGTATAGGTCTGGAATGAGAAGCGTATGGATGTGGTCTGCCGCCCCTTGTCCTCCTTTTCCATCAAACTTGTAGCTGCTAATATTTACTGTACCGCTGGTATGCCCATGGTAGCCTGCTTCTAGCACTAGCATGTCCTGTTGGCGGCTGTAGGCTTGCGCCAAACGCAGGGCGAGCTCGTTAGCTTCGCTACCGGAGGTAACAAAGAAAGCGACTTCGAGAGGCTTCGGGAAAGTCGCTAGGAGTTGTTCGGTATAGTCGATTAAGCTATCGTGTAGGTAGCGGGTATTCGTGTTGAGTACGGCCAGTTGTCGCTGGGCGGCTTCTACGACTTTTGGATGTTGATGCCCTACATGTGGGACATTATTGACGGTATCCAGATACCGTCGGCCATCGGCTTCGTACAGGTATTGTCGAAAGGCGCGAACCACCTTTAACGGATGTTGGTGGTAGGAAATACTCATATTGTAGCCTAGGTGAGCTTTTCTAAACGCAACAATAGCGTCCTTAGATCGCGCAATGGGAAGTTGTGAAAGTTGCGGGATGTGGAATAGCAAATTAGGATCAGGGCAGATACTCTTCCAGATATGTGCTGTGGTAGGAAAGGCAACGCCTGGGAAATCCCCTTCATTATCCAATAAATCGAGCATAATCTGAAAGTGTAAGTGGGGTGGCCAATTACCGTTTTCGGGCCGCCCGCCAATCCACGCGATATGCTGCCCAGCCGTAACTTGAGTGCCGGGAGGAGGAACGTGTCCTAAGCTTTCGGGGCTAAGATGGCCATAGAGCGTGTAGAACACTTCGTTATCTGAAAGTTGGTGCTCCAAAATAATGGTCGGGCCATAATCTCGATCGCCAGCATTATCTTGCACAGCATGAACCGTGCCTGCTAGTGGCGCATAAACTGGCGTTTGCGCAGCCATCCAAATATCCAGCCCTAAGTGTACGGTGCGCCATTGTGGGCCTTCGTTGCCCATTACTAGGTAGTTGTCTGTGGTATAAAAGGGCCGAATTTCACCATAGCCACCTACGCCAATGCTTACCTGCTGTCTAGCAAGGATATTCCAAATACACTGCTCAAAGCGATCATCGTCTTCAAAATTAGGGTTGTTACCCAAATCCAAGCTCCCAACACTCAAGTCCAAGCGGCACACGGCATCATTTTTCCAGTCTACTGGCACGACCTGCTCGAAAGTATGCTTTTGCATTTGCACGAAAGTGCGAAACAGCTCAGCCTTAGGACAGGGCTCCATGCCACAGGCAGCGCGGAAAGCGTAATGCGCATAAGCGGGCGGAGTATGGTATAGTTGTTCGAGCAAGCGCCAGGCAGGCGCATTGCTCACTTGTAAGTAGGTATTTTCGGGCTGTTCCTGCAAATTTTTAGTCGAGGTGGTTAAAGAAATGATGAGGCGGGCAGCAATGAGGGAAAGCAATACGGCTAGTTCTTCCTCCTGTAGCGGCGCTAGCTTATGATACGCTTCAATAAGTGGTAGTGCAGCTTCGATGGGTCGAGCTTTATCCATCAGCGCGTAGGCCAGGGTAATGGCCAGCTCATTGATGCGGTGGGTATAAATGGCATCACCGAAGTCGATAAAGCCTATGATATTCGGGTGCTCTTGATCGTCGGAAACGATAATGTTGTAGTCGTTCAGATCATTATGGTTGACGCCCTTTGGGCATTTAGCCAAGGCTTTCGACTGAGATCGGAATAAGGCCATAAAGTGCTGAATCCACTGGAGGTGGTCTTCATTTTTTAAAAGAGGCAGGTGCGGTTCCACCAATAACAGCTCGCTGGGATTCCACCAATAGGAACGATGGGCCGTGGGATGATTAAAACCAGCCAGTGCATTAGATAAGTGCGCACAAGCTGCACCTAAATTGGCAAGTAAGGCGGACGATTTAGGTTGAACGGCTGCATATAATCTTCCCTCTAGCCAAGTGAATACACGTAGGATCATTACTTCTTGGTCGAGCTGTATTTTGAGTAATAAGTGTCCAGTAGTAGTTGGGAGAAGCTGTGGATATTGAATGGGGCAGTCCTGCTCGGCTAGATGAAGCAGCAGTGCATTTTGTAAGTCGATAGGTGCAGAGGTAGAATGAGCCGCATTGAGCTTTACTAAAAAAGAGTCGCCCTGCGTAGTATGGAGCTTGAAATTGAGATCAATTTCTCCATTCAAAGGAGTTAAAGTGCCCACTAAGTGGTAATGATCAGAAAGAAGGGCTTGTAGCGTTTGGATATGACTTTGACTCATAAGAAGGAAATGATGGATAAAGCCAAAAAATAGAAAGAATAGGGCAAAAAAAGAACTGCCCACTAGCATTCGCTAGCAGACAGTTGTCGGGGGGAAGGAGACAGCAGCTCTGGGAGGAGCTACTGCTATATGTAGATTGTTTTATACTTGGGACATAAACGGAACATAATAGACTTTGTTTTTCGAATACCTCAAAAAAAGGGATGCTTTGCCGCTTAGTGTAGCTATTTGTATAAAATAGTGTCAATTTGACAGTGTGTATTTGATTTTTGGTGTCAATTTGTCTGCCTTGGTTCGATTTCCATGCCAGTTTTTCTCTCGAATAGTACTGGCACAGCGATTGTATATAGAAGAGTGAAATCAATTTTAAAAAAGAAAAAAATCTTTATAACATGAGAAGTGTAGCAAAAAACAACCGATTTTTTCCAACGACCTTAAATGTCTTCGATGAGTTTTTTAACCGTCCATTCCCTGTAACCACCAAACACACGTGGAAGCCAGCTGTAAATGTACAAGAAACAGATACCGCATTCCACTTAGAATTGGTAGCGCCAGGGCGTGAGAAGACCGATTTTAACATCGAAATTAAAGATGGTCACCTAATCATTGGAAGCGAGCAAAAACAGACCAATGAAACAAAAGAGGGCGATCAGTATACGCGCAGAGAGTTTTTCTTCTCTACTTTTAAGCGTAGCTTCTTGCTTCCAGAACATGTAAACGTGGACGCCATTAAGGCAGAATATACCAACGGTATTCTTAAAGTAGTACTACCAAAGGTAGAAGTGGAAGTAGAGCAACCCTTAACGATTGAGATTGCATAAGAGGATAGTTTTTGTATAGAATTCATGGGATTATGGAGAGGAGTAGGTCACACTATTCCTCTTTTTTTTTGCTTGCAGCCAAAAAAATTCCCATTTTGGTGGGAAATAAACAATACGTATGCGAGCTACACCTATTCATCTTGTCGTTTTTAGCAGTTTTCTTCTTTTATTATTGGGTTGCCCCAATACGGCAGAACAAGGCGTTTCTGTAGACCAATTGCGCAATGCCCTGCTTGGAGATTGGGCAATGCGGGATGATCCTACTGCTGAGGAGCTATGGCAATTTAGAGACGATGGAACCTATAAAATGGTGATGGGAGAATACGAAGACTTTGGTACCTGGGAGCTGAAAGAACGGGTGCTTATGCTTGATAATAAGCAGAGTGAATCCGATGAAATCTTTATCACTAGCGATAAGCTAGAGTGGGGGACATATACTTTCAATCGTATCGGAAAAGCTAGTGTAACTCCCTCTAAGCCAAAGGTGGTTTCCTCCGATCCTGCTACCATCATTGGCACGTGGAAGCTACAGCGGCAGGGGGAAGAATCCACTTATGAGTTTAAGTCCAACAACACCTATGAGGTAGTTTTAGGAAAAGGGGGGGATGCACTAGAGTACGAAGGAACCTGGGAGATAAAGGATGGTAATATGGTGCTGGATGGCCATGAGGAGAGCTCTTCCTCTTTTGAACTTAAAAATGACCGACTTTATTGGCGGGAAGATGAATACGCCCGAGTGGGCCAAGCGGTTGCTCCAACTTCGGATAACTTGTACCAGCAACTCGTCGGCACGTGGATCACCAAAGAGCTGGGTCCTGAAATTCGCTTTACCTTTAGCAGCGACGGCACGTTCACTAGCTATGATGGCCGCTACGAAACAAAAGGAAAGTGGGAGCTCTCTGATAATGAGCTAATACTGGATGGCTACAAAGGCTCTGCTTCAGCGATTGCCATTAGTGGCAGCCGCTTGACTTGGGATGATGTACGATATACTAAACAGTAGCTATTTTCTCGGATGATCTTTCAGGAAATTTCCGATAGTCTCTAAATAAGTGGGAAAACCTATGGTTTGAGCGCCTTGCAAGTGACCCCCATCAAAAGTAATCAACTTGCGCTTTTTAGGTTTTTCAGCTGCAAATTTTTTGCAGTCGCTTGTGGTAGTGATTGGATCATTTTTGGCATTGATCATCAAAATTGGAATAGGTAAGGCAGATAACTGCGTACCCCTCTCGGCTATCTCCGCTGGCACTTCCAGCGTTTTATCTTTTTCTTTACGAATACGCTCTACACATGCCAGCGGTTGCACCACAAAACTTTCTGCAATCAAGTAATCAAAGGGCGTTTGCTCATAGGCCAATCCAGCCATCAGCGTGCCCATCGAAAATCCCCATACGGCCAGCCGATGATCTGGATAAAGCGCTTTTGCTTTAGCAATAGCTGTTTGAGTATCTTCAATAAAAGCATTGTAATAATACTGATTGGGGTTGATTTCAAAATTAGCACTTTGGCCAAAGCCTCGGTAGTCAAACAGCAGAACCGGATAGCCGCGCTGTGCCAAAAAATAGGCGTAAGGGAGGCAATAACTCATATTTCCTGCATCTCCGTAGGCAATGACAAAAGTAATCTGCTGCATCGGTGCTTTAGGGGTGATTAGCCAGCTGTGGAGTTGCGTCTCATCCGCTGTGAGCAGTGTCATTTCAGTATATTCCAAGCCTAATTTATCAGGCGTATTGATGTACTCTTTCTTCGGGTCAATAGCGCTAAGTGGCTGAGCCATTAGGATGTAAATCATCGAAAGCAATAGAGCAGATCGTATCATAATGGGTTCAGTTTATTTTGTGCGCTCTTGCTGAGCAGCCACCCATCCTGGGGGCTTAACCAAAACTAATAATTTGTTGCGTAACCCGCTTACTTTTTGCATATCTCGCCATAGCCGATACAGCCCGTGGAAGAATACTTTGATTGGGTTAACACTATTCAACGGCTCTGCTATACCAAAGCGCACTTTCTCCACTTCTGGCTCAAAAGTGCCAAAGAGTCGGTCCCAAATAATGAAAATTCCACCATAATTCTTGTCCCAGTACTGCCGATTAGAGCCATGATGTACTCGGTGATGAGAAGGGGTATTAAAAATATACTCAATAGGTTTGGGCAACTTTCCAATGGCTTCCGTATGCAATAGCGCTTGGAAGTTTTGTACAAATATTTCTGCAAGCAGTACCAGAATAGGGTCGAACCCTAGCATGACGATCGGTAGCGAAAACAATACCGGGAAAATACCGTCTAAGGGCCCAAAGCGATAGGCTACTGACATATTAAAATGCTCCGAGCTATGATGAACCGTATGCGTTGCCCAGCCAATTCCGATGCGATGCATCAGTCGATGATCCCAGTAGTAGGTAAAGTCGGCCAAGAGGATACAACTAATAATGGTCATCCAAGTAAGCGGTAGGTGGGGAAGGCTCAGATTTTGATGTACCCAAAAGTAGACTTTTGTCAAAAATAATAAGCCCAGCACATACTCGATCAAGGTAAAAGCAAAGATGGTAATGACGTTGGCAATGGAATCATACACGACCTCCTTGGTGAGTCGATTCAGATAGCGATAGCGAATCAATTCAAACAAGAAGAACGGAATAAAGACATACACCAAGCTCAGGTCATTGAAGAGGTGAAACCAATAGTCCACCTCTACCCAATCTAGATTTTTTGATAGGAATTCTAACATGATCTATGCTCTTTTCCAGGTTTCCACATCAGCATAACCATAGTAGTCATAGCTCAATTTAAAGGTATTCTCATCGACCATATCGATCTGACACTCAATTTCGTATTTCTTGCCTTCATATGCTACAAGATAGGTTCCTTTGCCTTTGTACCCATCAAATTGAGTGATGACCAGCGTTTTTGTTCTTTCAGCTTGTTCGGTATAGCCGTTTTCATCAGCGTACTGATGCGTATAGGCGGTGAACTGTTCCCCTTCTTTTTTTATGGTATAAATGATGGCGCCTGTCAGTTCTGGGGTCTGATAATCTACTTTCCAATTGCCGAGGATAAAATCGTTCTTAGTAGGTTCAGTCGTTGTAGTATCTACTGTAGCAGCAGCTACGTTTGGTGTGGGTTGCTCTGTTGCGTAAGCAAAAAGGTGGGGTATCCCAGCAAGCAAAGCAATAATAATGAGGCTTCTAAAAAGCAAAGTTGAATTCTTCATTGAATAGTGAATTTGTTTGCCTCAAATATCCAGGGATTGGAGTTGCCATTTTTTGATCTAGATCAAAAAACTACTTTGCTGCCCGAATTCTGCTTAGTGTTGCCTGCGAAATACCCAAAAAGGAAGCAATCAAACCCAGCTTGACGCGCAATTCAATATCAGGGAGGTGAGCTTGGAGTTGCTGATACTTTTCTTTTGCCGAAAGAAAAGACCAGCCTTTGCCATATTCGTCAATGAAAGTGATGGTTTGTTCTGCCAGGATGCGCGCAAAAGTGTTGAAGGCAGGGTGCGCTGTAATCAGCTTCTGGTAGTTAGTATAGCTAATACGGTAAAGCATCCCATCTTCTAAGCACTCAATTTCTTCAAAGCTAGCTCGCTGCGAATAGAAGCTGTGCCAAGCGGTCACAAAGTAGTTCTCGGTGTAGAACCAAGAAGTAATGGGCTGATCATTGTGGTAATAGTAGTTGTGCAATATCCCTTTTTCCACGAAATACAGGTAGTCCGCACGCTTGCCTTCCCTCAAAATTTTATCGCGTTTGCGCATCGGCACCTGCTCAAAGCTAGCAATAATACCTGCTTTTAACTCAGCCGTTAGATGCACTCGATCCGCAATATACTGTAGGAGTTGCTCCATTTAGCGTAAGCTCAGTTGCTGGTTGACACCAAAGGCATTGGGATCAGCTCCTTCTAGCAGTTGTTGGAGTTGCGCTTCCAGTTCTTTTACCTTATCGGTATTTTGTAGGGCATTAGCAGCCTGCACCTGTCCCCGCAGTGCCAAGATGCGATTGGGGCCGCGTTGAATCGCCTTATCAAACTGCTGCTGCGCAGCTTCTACCTGGCCCTGCTCTAAAAGAAATTCCCCATACAGCTCAT
>JBCCRH010000247.1:0-9005 GCA_039208045.1 Bacteroidota bacterium | reverse complement strand
TGAGTGTGATGGAAATGCGGGGCAGTACACAAGCTTTGATGCAAGTGCCGTACAGCCTGTATACCCTTGTTTGGGCAGTTTGGATATCGCTTTCGCTGAAATACTGGTACCCAATTCTTGCGAAGCAGGCGGCGGCAAGCTGAAACTACAATGGACGGCCAGCACAGCATGTGGCTACACTGATACCTTGGAGTATGTGGTAGATATAATAGACAACACCCCTCCATATTTCTTGGATTACGAACCCACGCTGACCCTTGCTTGTGGAGAGGCCATTCCAACACTAAACGCTAGCGATAATTGTGGAGCAGTCAGCTTGGATATTGCTACAGAAACGATAAGTGGAACTTGCGGCCACGAGGAGACCCTCTACCGAACCATCACCGCTACTGATGCTTGCGGCTTAGCTACTACCGTCAATCAAACGATCCACTTTGTGGATACAGCAGGCCCACAATTTGAACTCCCCAATACCACCTGCCAGGCAGCTGCTACGACAGCAGTGCAGGCATACGATGCTTGTATGGGAGCCAATATTGCGGCAACGCTAATGAGCGAAGAAGTAGTAGAGGTATGCAGTGCCTACCAGCTCACCGAGCGCGTATGGAGTGCGACGGACGATTGTGGGAACACGACCAACTTTGTGCAACACATCTATCCGGATGATTTTGAGGTAGAATATGTTGTGATTAACCCAACGCTCCAAATGCTGATTGCCAACGGTCAATCTAGCATTAGCCTATCGGATGAAACCCTTATGGATGCTTTACAAGCAATTGACAAGCTAGCAGTTGCAGGATTAGACCCTTGCGGGCGCACGCTGGAAAGCTCATTTGAGCAGCACTACCTTCCAATGGACGATTGTGAAGATGGGGTAGTAGCCACCATGACTTACACGTGGAATTTCTTAGCCCTTTGTGGCAATACCTTTGCGTATCACCTCTACTTTGAGGTAGTGCAAGATGAGATACCTGCCATTGACATCGCCGAAGAACTGAGTATCTACTGTACTACAGACTTGCCAGAGTTGGAGATCTTAAATCAGGCCGACGGCATTGATTACACCATACAAACAGAAGATTTCAGGAATACCGATGGTGATGGCATCGTCCTAAGAACCATTACAGCAACCGACATTTGCGGCAATACCGCAGCAGCAGAACAAACCATCTACGCTTATAATACGACGGACTTGAGCTGTGCCATCGAAGGTTATTTTGAGCCCAGTTGCAATAGCAAAAACAATGTATATGCCGTAGCTATTGACGGCGGTACTGCTCCTTACGATGTGCATTGGGAAGTGATAGGCACAGGCTGTATCGTAGCCGCCTCCTATGGCAATACCGCAGAGATTCACATTGGGTTCGGATTAGCAAGAATTGCCGCCAAGGTAACCGACGCCAATGGCTGCGTGACAACTTGCGAGGCAACGGTAGAATGCCAAGGAATTGGCCAGTTGCACCAATTAGCAAATGATGAATCGGAAATAGAGACTACTACCTTCCGGGCTTTCCCCAATCCGTTCCGAGAAACCTTCACCGTAGTAACCGATGCACCATTCAATGAAACAGCGCAATTGATGATTTTCAACAGCCTTGGCCAAGTGGTACATCAGCAAGTGCTATACGATCCATCGACGATAATTGATGCTTCTGCTTTACCAGCAGGCACGTACCATGTCATTTTGGAGGAGCAGGGGCGTAAGCAGCGCGTGCCGATAGTGAAAGTGGAGTATTAAGAGGTTGTACAACAAAAGAAGTTTTAGGTTCACGCGGTTCGCCTCAGGCGACCACTGGGCGCGTGCTAGGCTTTTTAAAGTAGGGCATGCTAGTCGATAGCATGCCCATTTTTTAATCCAAAAACCAAGAAGATGAACAAGTATGTTACCACATTTTTGCTCATAGTAGCAAGCATCCTCACCATGACCAGCTGCCATCCTTCACCTACTCACCCAAGCTGCACAGTAGTGACGGAGCAATTGCTAGATGGCAGTACCCAATTATTGATTTTCAATAATTTTGGATATGTGGTGCATCAGGAAGTGGTAGATAAGCCCTTTAGTACCGATTCATGTGACTTTTGTGCAGATTTCTGCACAGAATGAGGATGATTTAGTATACTGTAATATAAGTAAATTAACATCCCACAGCGGATTGCAAATCCGCTGAGCACGTGCCGGGCTTTTTTCGTAAAGTCTGGCCCGCGCTAAGTGGATTTGTAATCCGCGTGGCCCTAAAACTTATTTTTGCTACACGATATTTAGTCTTCTATTCTCCTGAAAATAAAGAACTCACCCGCCGCCAACTCACTAACTGACCATAAGCCGCTGCCCAGTCTTGATCGCGGATGGCCGGTGCTATTTGGCGAGTAATCATATGTAAATTTAAAAGTAAAAAGTGAATCTGCATAAATATTTATGCAGATTCACTTTTTATGGAGCGTCGTAGCCCCCTTTTTTCAAAAAAATTCCGCTTCGCGGAGAAAGAGGGTAACAGTGTTATAGTGCTAGAGGGTAAAGCGGTACCGGGATAACCGAAACCCCACACTGATGAGGCGGAAGTTGGCATTATCCCCGTCGCGGATAGCGGCGCGACTGTCGTCATCATTGCCGACCCAAGACCCGCCACGAACCACGCGGAGGCGTACCCTTTCACCTTTAGTCTGAGGCGAACCATCCTGCGGCGCATCCTTGTAGCTATCCCGCCATACATCCTCGCACCATTCCCATACATTGCCGCTCATATCATACAACCCCAGTGTGTTGGGCAACTTATGGCCTGCCGCATGAGTTTGGCTTTGGCTATTAGCATCGTACCAGCCGACCTCAGGCAGGTAGTTGCTGCCAGCGTACTCATAGCTCAAGGCCGGTTTGTAATTTCCTCCGCGAGCGGCGTCCATACGGATTTGCTCGCCTCCACGAGCGGCATACTCCCACTGTGCTTCGCTAGGCAAGCAAAAACGGCAGCCATCGGCGGCATTCTTTGCTGCTATTTCCGGCAGTGCATTTAGGCGGTCTAGAAAGCCCTTTTTGGTTTGATCTTGTGTTTTACCATCCTTTGTCCCCATGATGTCGTCCCAGCTTACCTGTTCCACTGGGCGTTCAGTGCCCTTGAAGCGAGAAGGATTATTGCCCATTACTGCTTCCCACAGCCCTTGAGTAACTAGGTATTGCCCCAGCTCGAAGTCTTTAGAGAACGTAATCTTGTGGTCGCCCTGAAAGTAGAAGCTCCCTTTCGGTATCAGCAGCATCTGGAAAGAGTAGCCATTGGCGGTATAGGAGCGTAAGCGGCGTTGTAGGGTAGGGGATTGGGTATATAAGGTAGGGCGCATATTGGGTAGGTAGATTTATTACTAGTTACCAGTCCAGTAGTTCACCATTCAGCCAGGCTTGAGCGGATACATGGACTGTTGCATTGGTACTCCAGGCAATCATAGCATCATTGAAAGCGGATTCAAAGCTTTTGCCTTCCCCCAGCCCCGTATAGAAACCTCGTACAAACTCAATGGCGCTATTGTCTCCTACAGGGGCATTATAGCCAATAACCAGTATTTCAAGTTTGGATACTGCCTTGGCTTGTTCCGCAGAGTAACAACTGTTTAAAAGCACACATTTCGTCGAATCTTTTCGAGGCTTAAACAACCGCAATAGAGCAGAGGTGGGTAACAAACGAGCTTGATTAATATCGTTGGAGATGAGTATGCCCTTTTGTGAACCGTGGCCCGAAAAATGGACAATTTCTGGCTGTTCGTTCATAGCACGCAGCAAATCTTGTACCGTAGCTGCAAATACGGGAGGCATAAAATCGAACTGATGAAAAGACTGCCCCAACTTTAATTCCTTCTGGATTTTATTGTATTCCAAATCCAACTGTAGTCGGGCTTCATCCTTGGGGCTGGCTGCTACGAAAAGTATACGCCTTGTTTCTTTGGCCGTTTTTTTCATATCTGTGGTCGTTGAGGGTTTATATACTTTATTGACAGCTTTGCCAGCGCCAAACGCATGACTAGGCTTTGCACGTAAAAATGAGAAATCTACTAAATTTACGAAGCCTGTTCCGTTTTCTAGCGGTAAAGTTGTCACTTCATCCCGGTCTAGGGCTTGCCGTAAAGGCTTCACTGCTACCCATTCTCCTAGCTTTACGGCAATATGCAAGCTCGCTTTTTTGCTCAGGGCTACGAATTGCTCAAAGACTTCTTTAGCCAGGGCATCTCCGGCGGTAGTTTTTGTAGTGAAAACCATAATCTGCCGTTGATTTTCATTCGCTTTGATGACACAGCCCTCTTTCTGCCCCTCTTTGCAGAAGAATATGGCATCTCGATATACCGCATCCAGTGCATAGGGGCCGTATTCACTCAGCACATTCACCATTACGTTTTCGGGTAAAAATTGTGGATAGCGGAGGGTAAAGCGGAGGGACTTGCCTCTTTCATTCCCTAAGAACGCATTACGAGCATTACGGCTTGCTTTAGAGAAAGGCGGTAAGTATTGTGGAGCGATATAGGTAAGATTACCAGCCGATTGCTTTCGATAAACCAATTGGAAATTAATAAGTAGCTCTAGCAAATCCTCCCAATCTGCTCCAAGTAGCCCTTCTGCATAGGCTGCGGTGAATTCGCCTTCTTCTTGCCTTAAATAGTCATTGCTTTCGATGAGTTTATACGCCCGCTCCGTCAATATGCCAGGATTGACAAAAATCTTATGGTGCAAGCGTGAGCTGTCGGGAAAATGAATAATCTCCCCCGTCTTACGCAAATAGCCCAATGCACCACCAATATCTTTTTCTGGAATTTGGCAAGCTTTTGCCAAAGGAATAAATGCTTCATGGGACAACTCCACGATACCTTGCTCCCGCTGCTCATCCATTTTTTCTACAAGCTCGTGAAAGCCTCTTGGGATGGGCTGTCCAAGTAAAGGGAGCCGCTTGAGCACTTCGGTTATGCCCTGGGTTAGATTCTCCAAATAACGAGGCTCAGCACTAAAGGCATCAAAGTCAACCAACTCGTGCTTCAAGGTATAGGCTGCTTTAAGGCGCTCCGCAGGAAAGGCACTCTGGGCATCCAGACAATGGGTTTTCACAACTACTACGGGGCTTTCCTTACCATGCATCCGTATATTATCAAGCCAATATTCATGGCTGCGCCATTTGTCTGCTTGACCTCTGATTCTTGGTGATTTATTTGCATCCTCTTCCCAATTTTTTCTAGCGATCTCTTCGTCTGTCCACACATAGACATAGGCAGCCTCTTCCGACATAAAAAATTGGTGGGTGGCATAAAAGACTTCTTGTCCCCCAAAGTCCCATACCTTTAAGAGTAGCTCGTCGGTTTCCACACCAGGCAGATGTTGCTTCTTCAGTTCAGAAATAGCGATGCCATGAGTATATTCCTCTTTTCTATCACATGCTAATCCCTTCAGTCGCTTCACCATGCAGGTTTTGCCTATCCGCCCATTGCCCACTATAATTAGCCGGGCACGGTGATTGGGGCGTTCACCTGTCTGAGCGAAAGAGCGAAGAGCGGCGATAATCTCAAGAGCATTTCCACTCTCATCCCCTTTGATCATTTCCTCTCCAAAACCTGACAAGGGATTTCCTTCCACATAAAGATGTTCCAGTTGTGTATATTCTGCTCTGGGTAATTCGGTGAGCTGGTTGTCTGCCAGATGCAGTGTACGCAGCTCAGATAATCTTGCCTCTGTATACAGGGTTTTTATTCTATTATTTCTGAGAAAAAGGTATTGTAGTGCATGCAAATTATTTGGTAGTTGCAGTGCTTCCAGTTGGTTTTCACTCGCATCCAGCTCCTCCAAAACAGCTAGGCTGGTAGGTAGTTCTAAGGCCTCAACTTTATTATTCCGCAAACTCAAATACCTCAGCAATGGCAGTTCTACATCCAGTTCCACTCGCTTCAGGGCATTATTACTCCAATCTACATGCTGTAGCAACGGGTATTCCGTACCCAATAGTTCTATGGTGCTAAGCCGCTTGTTTTCACAAATACAAAGGTATTCCAGCGCAGGCAGCGCGGGGAGTTGTAGCTGTGTAAGTTGATTTTCTTTTAAAATAAGGCCACGTACCCGCCCTTCATCATCGAGCAGGCAGCTTTGGGGGCGGTGCTCGCCACGGAAGTGCTGCCAAGTGAAGAAAGCGCGGTCAGCAGCATCGTCTTCTGGCACTTCATGCAGGATGCCGTACTCTGCTTTGAAGCGCTGCCAATCGAGCACTACGCTTTCCAGCGATAGGTCCAGCGTATCTTCTAGTTGTTGTTTTTCGTTCATTGGTATATTGGTGGATCGTGTCGCATGCTTTGTAGACTCCTAAAAGTAAGGCATTTGTGGTAGTATTGGGTAATGATAGCAGGAATTTAATTGATACCGCCGCAGGGCGACTTTCCTGAATCAGTACTAGCCGCCCTACGGTATCGCGGTATTCGCCTTGGCCCTTATGGAGCTTAGGGCAGGATGAACCTCGTACACACCTGTAGTGCACCCATGTCGACAATATTGGCAACCTGGTTCTGACTAAGATGATCGGGCATAGCCGGAGATGGTGGTACCGGGATAACCGAAACCCCATATTGTTGTTGCGGTTGTTGGCATTATTCCTGTTGCGGATAGCGGCGCGACTGTTGTTATCATTGTTGTTCCAAGACCCGCCACGAACCACGCGGATGCCGGTGCAGGTTCACCCCTTGAGAACGAAGACAGCGAAATGTTTTTTGTTCTAGCTGATGGCTTTTGCCAAAACGAATATGGCCCAACCAGGCATTTAAGCTGTCTTCTAGTTGCTGTGGCTTTAATTGGTGAACCTTTCGTTCGGCTAGCATACGGCGCAAATGTCGGCGGTGGCGTTTGAGTTTGGCTTTCTGCACCCGACGCCCATTTGGGTAGATGGTAAAGCCAAGAAATGGCACGCCATCGGCAACTCGGTATACCTGAGTCTTGTCAGGATGTATCCTCAAACGTACGTTTTCCAAATAGCGAGTGCAGTCTTGCTTCCATGCCCACAACTGGGCCTTGTCGGTGCCAAATAGTACGAAGTCATCTACGTAGCGGAGGTAGCCGGATACGCCAAGCTTCTCCTTGATAAAATGATCAAAACGATTGAGGTAGACATTGCCCCAAAATTGACTGGTCAGATTGCCGATGGGTAAGCCTCGCCGACGTAAGAAAGGGCTAAACAAATCGTCACCAGGAAACCATTCTGGGGGAGCGCCCTGCTCATTGGAACCTTCAATGATGACATCGATCAGCCACAAAGTATCTGGGCAACAGATTTTCCAGCGCAGAGCTTGCCTCAATAGCTCGTGATCTATGCTAGGGAAAAACTTACGGATGTCGCACTTGAGCACATACGGGAATCGCCGTGCATAGCGCTGATAGCGCAGAATGGCTTTGTGTGTGCCCTTACCTATCCGATTGGCATAAGAATCATAAATAAAAGTACGCTCAAATATCGGCTCAATCACATGGCAGAGCGCATGATGTACTACTCGGTCGCGATAAGGAGCTGCACTGATCATACGCGGTTTAGGATCATATACCATAAATGTTCGATATTGCCCCGGCTGATAGGTTTTGTTTAGCAGCCTTATCTGTAGTTGTAATAGATTTTCTTCCAGCCGCATATGAAAAGCTGCCATCTCCTCTGTCCATTTTTTATTTTTAGCTGCTTGCTTGGCTGCCAAGACTAGATTTTCGAAGCCAGCTATGGCAGGAAACAAATCTCCAAATGTCTTCATTGTATCAATATGAGTAAAAAACAAAATACCATCGCACAAAAGGTGTACACTATGCTGCTGCACACCATCCCTGTACTAAATCGGTTTCCCAGGAATCAAAAATTTACGCTAGGTGACCGGATACAGCATCAACTATCTGATCTCCTTGAACTGTATGTACATGCTTACTATGCACCAAAAGCTGAAAAGAAGGCGCTACTCGTACAGGCCAATATTCAACTAGAGATCACCCGGCATTACTTCCGCTTGGGCTATGATCTCGGATTGTACGCCTTAGCTCAATACCAGTACTTTGCAAAAGCTCTACATGAAATAGGCAGTATGACCGGTGGCTGGATCAAGTCTATTGAAGATAGAAATTAAATACTTCTTTTTTTCAAAAAAATTCCGCTTCGCGGAAAAGAAGAAAAAGAGTTAAAGCATCAGAGAGTAAGGTGGTACCGGGATAACCGAAACCCCATATTGACGTAGCGGAAGTCGGCATCACTCCTGCTGCGGAAAGCGGCGCGACTGTAGTAATCATTGAAGTCCCAAGACCCGCCACGAACCACGCGGATGCGTACTTTTTCGCCTTCAGTCTGAGGCGAACCATCTTTCGGCGCATTTTTATAGCTGCCCTGCCATGCATCTTCGCACCACTCCCATACGTTGCCGCTCATATCATATAGCCCTAGCGCATTAGGCAACTTACACCCCACCTCGTGGGTTTGGACCTTGCTATTATCATCATACCAGCCTACTTCTGGCAGATAGTTGCTGCCAGCGTAGGTATAGTTCAAATACTGTCCATAGCGCTCAACACGAGCTGCGTCCATATGGACTTGCTCACCTCCGCGAGCGGCGTACTCCCACTGGGCTTCGCTTGGTAAGCCGAAGCAGCAACCATCGGCAGCATTCTGCGCTGCTATTTCTGGTAAGGCATTTAGGCGGTCTAGAAAGCCTTTTTTGGCTTGATCTTGTTTTTCCCCCTCTTTGGTTCCCATGATGTCATCCCAGCTCACCTGCTCCACTGGGCGCTCTGCGCCTTTGAAATAGGAGGGATTATCTCCCATCACAGCCTCCCACAATCCTTGAGTAACTGGATACTGCCCTAGCTCAAAGTCCTGCGCAATGCTTACCCAATGGGCGGGTTTCTCATCATCATATTCTGAGTTATCATCACCCATCCAAAACCGCCCTTTGGGTATTGGTACCATCTGGAAGGAGTAGCCATTAGCGGTATAGGTGCATAGGCGGCGCTTTAGGGTGGGGGATTCTGTGTAGAG
>JBCCRH010000246.1:0-9016 GCA_039208045.1 Bacteroidota bacterium | reverse complement strand
TTAGTAAACGCATAGAATAATACAGTTTTTATAAGTAAGACGCACTACCACTATAATATACACAAGAATTTATTGCTTTAAGAAGGCTTTAACGAATTCAATTAGTGCTTTTGAAAGGGAACCTGGACGTTCTATCTTTGGGGGTATCATAATCATAAAAATCAATACTTCATGAAACACATAGCTATCCTTCCCATTTTATTGTTTGTATTTGCAGCCTGTACTTCATCCGCACAAGAGAAGAGAACTTCGGATCAAGCATTTACAGACCTGTCAGTAGAGGAATTTAAAATCAAAATGCAAGAGGACAACATTGTCATTCTAGATGTACGCACGCCGCAAGAAACGGCTGCTGGAAAGATAGAAGGCGCCATAGAAATGGATATACTGGCGCCTGATTTTTCGGAGAAAGCCAGCCAATTAGACCCTTCTAAAACCTATCTGGTGTACTGTAAAGCTGGCGGAAGAAGCGCCCGAGCTTGCAGCGCGATGTCGGAGCAGGGCTTTTCAAATCTCTATAATTTAAAAGGAGGGTACACCGCTTGGAAGACCAGTCATTAAACTTTCGCTAGCGCAAGGGGTTCTTGTAGAAAAACCAAATACGATGGAAAAGAAAGTATCATTTAGCGAGCTGATTAATGGGGAAAAACCAGTATTAATTGACTTTTTTGCAGAATGGTGTGGGCCTTGCAAAGCTATGGCACCTATTCTGAAAGAGGTCGCTGGTACTATTGGCGACAAGGCGACCATCATCAAAATTGATATTGATCGCAATCAGCAGCTCGCCTCCAATATGCAGATTCAGGGAGTTCCTACTTTTATGCTCTTTAAAGATGGAGAAGTTAAGTGGCGCCAATCAGGAATGCAGTCTGCCCATCAGTTAACCAAGGTAATTGAGGCTTACGCCGAATAGCAGCGGCATACAAATAAAAATTAAAAGTATTTGTATTTTTTGTCGATTGTTCGTTTTTTTGTGGTGCAAACACGACACAACACGACAAAGATGAACAACGACTGGGTCCGCCTGCTGACCTTGGACAATGAACGTAAAATTCATTGGGCCAGGCAGGTGCTAGAAAACGCTGACTTACAATACCAATTTCTTGTAGATTACAGCCTACACCCATCTCCCACTGAAAAATCCTGCGTGGTTTGTGTCCCTCCAGATAATGTAATAAATACACTAAGCGTCTTAGAAAGACATGGATTAAGTATCAAAAAAAATCCTTTCCCTGCTAATTTCATAATACCTTCCAAATCAACATTTTAACTGGCATTAACTTGAATACTAGCCGTCAATTAGGCGACTTTAATTAAAAAACGCTGCAAGTCTAGGCAACTTTTCATAACTTGTATTACGTTATCCAGATGAAGACGTTTTTTAATTAAAACAATTGTTCTATGAAAGAAGATTGGGTGATGGTCCTCTCCTTACGAGGTGGCCGTCGGGCCAAAGTTGCCAAATTGCTATTACAGCAATACGGCATAGAGAGTCATATTCTCAACAGGCCCTCAAGCACGTCCGCAGTGACGAACACTGCTGCTTTGTATACGCCCCGTAATAAGGCCGACAAAGCAAGAAGCGTATTAAGCGCAAGCAATTTACGCTAAACCAAACTTCTAGCCCAGGGCATTTACACGCAGGCCTACAAGCACAAACTACACTATTTTAGAGTTGCTGTTCTACCACATGTTTTAAACGTATTTTAAGAATCACATTTATCTTGAGCTAAAGAGAATAAGCCCTTTCGGTTAGTCACTTTAACCTGTTCAGCAGCCACATCTCATACACCATAACATGCACTATTAACAATAATCCGGAAGTCTGCTTACACTTCCACTACCTTGCTATTGCATTGTGACAAGTGTAAGGAGACTTTTTTCGGATTTTTGCTCATGGAAATTTCTAAACCTTCCATGACATTGTTGTACTATGGAAGGCTGTTATCGCTTCAGTTTCCACTGCCAAATGGTTCCTTCCTTCCCTAAATCTATTGTTTGCACTCTTTTCATACCACACTTTTTAAGCACGCTGGTTGAGGCATTATTTTTTGCTGCTGTATGCGCTTGTACCGTATTTACTACCTCATGCGAAAAAGCAAAATCTATTAGCCCCTTCGCCATTTCAGTAGCAAATTGTTGGCCTTGATAAGCCTTCGAAATTTCATAGCCAATTTCTACCACGCCATCTGCGTCTGGCGCTCCTTTGAATCCGCCGGCACCAATTAGAGTACGTGTATTTTTTAGAATAGCTAGATAAGTCCACCAGATGTAGTCTGCTGGTTTTTTCTTGAGCTGCAGCAAGGTATAGTTATAAATGGATGCGCCAAAGATAGACCATTTGGGAGGTACCGTAATTTGGAGATACTCTGTGACAGCCTGATCTCCCTTGGTGAGCGCTTCTAGCATGGGCTGATTGCAAGCCAATAGGTATAGCCGATCTGTTTCAAAATAAAATGCATCCCAGCGCTTGGTAGTCATTCAATGTTTTGTTTGTTCAGGGCAATATTATCATAATTTTATAAGACTCACAGCCATTTCTTTTGCCTAAAGTAGAGGAGTGAGCCAATGAAGACTAGAATCATTACCCCCCAGAGGACAAAGTATCCATAAGGTGAGTGCAGCTCCGGCATCCGTTCGAAGTTCATTCCATAAACCCCCGTTAAGAAGGAAAGCGGAATAAAAATGGTAGAAATAATGGTTAGTACCTGCATGATACTATTCATTTTCAAGCTAATCTCTGAGAGATAGAGCTCATACAAGCCCTGGATTAGATCCCTAAAAGCATCCGTACTCTCCTGCACCTGAATCGTATGGTCATACAAATCCCTTAAGAATACATTTGTATTTTCGGCTATAAGCGCATGTTCACTCCTCGAAAAATCACCCACTGCTGACCGTATGGCACTGATAGCCCTTCGCAAACTTAAAGTAGATAGCTTGAGCGCATGAATTTTACTCTTCACAGCTTGATCTGGCCGCTCCAAAATTGATGCCTCCATTTCGTCCAAGGTATGTTCTATCTGATCAAGGATAATAAAGTAATTATCCACCACCCGATCTAAGAGTGCATACGCTAAGTAATCTGTCCCCTTGCGTCGAACTTGGCTCTGAGCATTCGAGAATCGTTGCCTTATGGTTGTGAAAATATCTTGATCATCCTCCTGAAATGAAAGTACTACTTTATCCATCACGTAAATGGTGACTTGCTCTTTTTTGACTTCTAAGGTAGCAGGCTCGAATGTAAAATCCTGTATAGTAATAAAGAGGCCGTCTTCATATTCTTCAAATTTTGGCCGCTGATTGGTATCGAGTATATCCTCTAACACTAAAGGGTGAATCGAAAACAACTCCCCCATTTTTTTTACTAGCGCTACATTGTGTAGCCCTCTTAGGTCATACCATCGGATTCCATCACTTCTTGTTCCCATCGGTAGCTGGTCTTTGGCAACATGATGCTCAAAAAAATCTACACTATATTCTAGGAGGGTAAGATTAGAATAAGATGATTGCTGCTCTCCTGTAAACACCAAACTACCGGGTGGCAAGCCTGTCGTTTTACGTTTTTTCCGTTTTGCCATCACTCCACTTTTACAATCAATATACAGAAATTTGTAGTTTCCTAAACGAATGCAGACCTTTATGCTCATACTATTCCTTCACAAATCGTAGCTTCTGTGAGTCGATCTCAGCAGTCCTCTCGGCTTAAAAAACTATTTCCAATATTGGATTGGTTGCCCCAATACTCCAAAAAGGATGCTGGTGGCGATGTCGTGGCAGGGCTGACCGTAGCGATTATGCTAGTACCCCAGGGGATGGCTTATGGGTTGCTGGCTGGTCTTACGCCCATCTATGGGTTATACGCTAGTATTATTCCCTTACTGCTGTATGCACTCATGGGTACGTCACGCCAGCTTTCCGTAGGGCCTGTTGCGATTGTCTCTTTGCTGGTGCTTACGGGTATTAGCGATTTTGCACAGCCTGGCACTGCCGAGTTTATTGCAATGGCGATTACTGCTTCCTTGCTAGCAGGTCTTATCCAACTGGCTTTGGGAGTGATGCGTTTGGGCTTTTTAGTCAATTTCTTATCGCATCCTGTATTGGCTGGCTTTACGTCTGCGGCTGCTATTATCATCGCATTGAGCCAGGTGGATAACATGCTGGGCATTGATGCCCCTCGGTCGAACAGGGTACTTGAAATTGTGCAGGGCATCTTGGTCAATCTAGATCAGTTTCATTGGCCTACTTTTTTGTTGGGAGCTGGGGGTGTGGTGGTACTAGCTGTACTTCGATCTATTCATCGGTCTATTCCAGGGGCATTGATTATTGTGATGGCAGGTACTTTATTGGTCTATTTTTTACAGTTGCCTAATGTAGGTGTGGCTATTGTGGGGGAAGTGCCAGGGGGGCTACCTAGCTTTGAATTACCTGTATTTTCTTGGCAATATATGGAGCAGCTGATGCCCATTTCTCTTACGATTTGTCTGATCAGCTTTATCGAATCGCTAGCTATTGCAAAGGCATTGGAGTCGAAACATCGCAACTATAAAGTAGTGCCCAATCAAGAGTTGATCGCCTTGGGGGTTTCTAAAATCGGAGGCGCTTTTTTTCAGTCGTTCCCAACGACAGGCAGTTTCTCGCGCTCCGTTATCAATGATGATGCAGGGGCGAAGACAGGGATTGCCTCCATTATTACCGTTATTCTCATTGCTATTACGCTGCTTTTTCTGACGCCTTTATTTTACTATTTGCCCAAAGCCATTCTGGCAGCTATCATCGTATTTGCAGTTCGAAATCTGATAGATATAGAAGAAGCAAAATCGCTCTGGAAACACGATAAGCGAGATTTTCTCACTTTTATGGTTACCTTTTCTGCTACGCTGCTCTTTGGCATTCAGATTGGTGTGCTCACAGGAGTTATGCTTTCTTTGAGCATTATGCTGTACCGCAATTCGGTACCGCATGTCGCAGTGCTAGGGCAGTATCCCAATAGTAGTAGCTACCGCAATATCAATCGGTTCGAGGAAGTTAGGCAGCTAGAAGGAATTTTGATTGTCCGATTCGATGCCCAGCTCTATTTTGGGAATTGTACCTATTTTAAAGAAGCTGTTGAAAAGTTAGTGGATACCTCTGAATCGGACCTTAAACTGCTTATTTTGGATGCTTCTAGTATCCATGACATTGATTCTAGCGGGATTCATACCCTGCATGAAGTACTGGACGATCTTCAGAAAGCAGGGATTGAAATTTATATCACAAGCGTTATTGGGCCAGTGCGGGATATACTCGCCAAAACAGGACTGATAGAAAAAATTGGCCCTAACAACTTTTTTATGCGCATCCACGATGCCGTTACCTTTTTTCAAACAACCAACGACATCCCGCTGCATCAGCAAGCGGCAACGCAAACCAACGTCAAATCATCTACGCCTCCCCATAACGAATAGGTGCCAACTGCTCAATTTGCTCATCACTGAAGAGCTTAGATTTGATTACAAAACGAATACCCATCGGAATTTCGAGTGAAAAACTAGCCCCGCGACCTGGTACTACATCTACCAAGAGCTGCGTATGCTTCCAGTATTCAAACTGGTCGTGAGACATAAAGAAATCACAGTCATGGACATTGCCTAGCCAGACATCTGTTTCATTAATCATTAGTTCTCCTTTTGGAAAACACATAGGCGAAGAGCCATCACAGCAACCACCGCTTTGGTGGAACATCAAATCGCCATGCTCTGCACGGAGCTGCTCCACGATTGCTTTTGCTTTATCCGTAATTAGTACTCGTTTAATCATTATTATTGGTGTATTTGGAAAGAGAAGTGGTTGCCTAACCAATAACTATTGGAATAGACAACCACTTAATTAACAAAGGATTATTATCTATGGTTTAGAAGAATCCTAATGCGTTCTTGTCGTATGAAATCAACATATTTTTCGTTTGGCGGTAGTGGTTCAGCATCATTTTGTGCGTCTCACGGCCGATTCCTGATTTCTTGTATCCTCCGAAAGGTGCATGTGCTGGGTACGCATGGTAGCAATTTACCCATACTCTACCTGCTTGTACGGCTCTGGAAATTTGGTACGCTTGGTGCATGTCGCGCGTCCACACCCCTGCTCCTAATCCATAGAGCGTATCATTCGCAATTTCGATAGCTTCCGCTTCGTCCTTAAAGGTAGTCACACATACTACTGGCCCGAAGATTTCCTCTTGAAATACCCGCATCTTATTATGCCCTTTCAGGATAGTAGGCTGAATGTAATAGCCCCCTTCTAAACCTTCGTTGTAGGCAGATGCTCCACCAGTAAGTACTTCGCAACCCTCCTCTTTTCCGATATTGATATAATTCAAAATCTTCTCATACTGATCATTGGACGCCTGTGCCCCCATCATAGTGCTAGGATCTAGTGGATGCCCCAACTTGATCGCCTTGGTGCGCTCTATTACTCGTTCAATAAACTTATCGTAAATACTCTCTTGTACCAAGATACGAGATGGGCAAGTACATACTTCTCCCTGATTAAGTGCAAACATTACCGCTCCCTCTAGACACTTGTCAAAGAAAGCATCGTCTGCATCCATTATCGACTCGAAGAAGATATTTGGAGATTTACCACCTAGCTCCAGGGTAACAGGGACGATATTCTTAGATGCATACTGCATAATCAATTGCCCGGTAGTAGTCTCTCCCGTAAAGGCTACCTTATTGATACGTGGGCTAGATGCCAATGGCTTACCAGCTTCCAGGCCAAATCCATTAACAATATTAAGTACCCCTGCTGGCAAAATATCCTGAATCATTTCTGCCAGAATCATAATTCCTACTGGCGTCTGCTCTGCTGGCTTCAATACCACACAGTTACCCGCAGCTAAAGCTGGTGCAATCTTCCAGGTTGCCATCAAGATGGGGAAGTTCCATGGAATAATCTGACCAACTACCCCTAGTGGCTCCATCACGTTCATCGATACGGTACTCGAATCTAGTTCACTTACTGTTCCTTCTTCAGCACGAATTACTCCGGCAAAATAGCGGAAGTGATCAATTGCCAATGGCATGTCTGCCGCTCTCGTCTCACGTAGTGCTTTACCATTATCCCAGGTTTCTGCTCTTGCCAAAGCCTCTAGGTTGGCTTCCATTACATCTGCAATCTTTAGTAGCATATTGCTACGCTCGGTTGCAGAAGAATTATTCCAGCTTGGTGCGGCCGCCCAAGCAGCGTCAATAGCCAGCTCAATATCTTCCGCTGTAGAGCGCGCTATTTTTGTAAATGATTGTCCATCCACTGGAGAGACGTTCTCAAAATATTGTCCTCTGGTTGGGGCTACCCACTTGCCTCCAATAAAGTTGTCGTACTGATCTTTGAATTTGGGCTTTTCTACAACATTACTGACAGTTGTTGCTACGTCGCTCATGTTCTATTTGATTTTATTTATGTGTGAAAGAAAATGTTTTGAATAGTATTATTGAAAGAAAATAAAATTGGTAATTCGTTACGTTTGTAAAATTATAAGTAACTTCTGGTCTGTCATTGTCCAATTCTATCAGGAAAGTGAACAATTCTATCATATAGATACTGAAAGCACATCCAAAAACCAAATCAAATTCTTATTCAAACATTTTTTTGACATTTTATAAGGGCCTATAGTCTATAACCGAAAAACATTCTAAATGCCAATTACCGATTCCATCTTGCGCAAGCGCCAGTTGCAAACCTTAGTAGAAAACCAAACCACCTACACCGTAGGCAATGCAGAGATGCACCTGTTTGAAACATTTCAACAGGCCGAGCAGGTGCTACTCCAATTCCATGAGCCCATACTAGCCAGCATGCTCGAAGGTAAGAAAGTCATGCACCTCGATCGAATGTCCTCCTTTGATTTCCTACCTGGCGAATCCCTCATCCTCCCTCCTGACGAACAGATGTGTATCGATTTTCCAGAAGCACAACTGGACAACCCTACGCGCTGCCTGGCCATGGCCATCTCAGAAGAGAAAATCAAACAAACTATTGAATTCCTGAATACCACTCGACCCAAGGCCGATGAAGAGTGGTCATTTATGGATTTTAATTTTCATTTTTCGAATGACTTAACCATCAAGCAAATCATCCATCGGCTGGTTTTTCTATTTGCAGAAGATCATCCATCAAAAGAAATTTTTGTGGACTTGATGCTTCAGGAACTTATCATTAGAATTCTACAGACTAAAAACCAGACCATCTACTCTGATCAGACCATACAACTGCACAACAATCACCGCCTAGCTCATATCATCCATTATATTCGTCAGAATCTCGATCAAAACCTAACGATCAAGTCGCTCAGTCAAAAGGTGTATATGAGTGAGTCCAATTTTCATCGCGTCTTCAAAAACGAGTTGAATATTTCACCTATTGATTTCATTAATAATGAGCGCTTAAAGCTGGCCAGTAGCTTACTGCAAAACCCCAAAAACAAGGTTAAGGATATATATATGCGATGTGGCTTTAATAGCTTATCCTACTTTATCCGGGTCTTTAAAAAGAAAGAAAAGGTGACCCCTAAAGAGTATCAAAACAGATTCAAAGCGATTCTGTAAGTCAAATTGTAGAATATTGATTACTTTAGTTCCTTGAACCTCTATATTTTACAACCTTAACCCTAAACGATGAATCAACTGAATCGTAAAATGAGTGATCGTGTTAATAGTATTAATACGGCTATCACTACTAAATTCCTTTTCCTCCCCGACATCAGAACGATTGCCCCCATACTCGGCGTTACTCCCGAAGCGATGCAAGAAGCCCTCACCAAAATAGCTGACAACAACAATACGTATCAAGAGTTACTTACCCATGATAAGGTACTAGTTACAGAACCTACGATTATCAAGTGTGAAACCAAGCTCCGCGCTTTCGAGAATGCTTCCATTCCAGAATTAGTGGCCACATTCACAGACTTAAGTGCTTTTATTCAAGCCCAACTAGATGCAGCAGATGGAGTAGCAACAGAGGGAGTAGTGACAGATGCTAA
>JBCCRH010000245.1:0-9051 GCA_039208045.1 Bacteroidota bacterium | reverse complement strand
AGATATCTCCATTGACCGGAAAGGTAGGTTGCTCCAAGTCTTCGAGCTCTCTGGAGCAGCTGAATGGCAGCAGAAGCAATAATGCCGCCGCCAGTACTAGTGAAAAGTTATATTTTTTATTAACAGTCATTGTATATGGATTTTTAATTAGTTGCCAATATTAAAGTGTAAGTAAGTTCTAAACTCCCATTCTTGGCCTTGATCAAAGCCAGGCGCGGTTTCATCGCATTCGAGGCCGCCATTTACATCTGCAACAAATATCGGGCAGTAGCGAGGGGAGAATTGATCAAGAGAGCGCCAGATCCAGCTGACACCAGCACGGGTATCTGGTAATAAGAACCAGCTTTGCTTGCCTAGGCTCGTCGAAACGTCGAGCATCAACTGTAAGGGATAGGTCTGGTTGAAATCTCGGTGGTAATCGAAAGGACCCCAGTCGTTCACCTGTACAGAACCTCTTACTTTCATTTTCTTGTAAATCATCCGTACATCTGCCCCGAAGCGCTCAATCAAACGAGGATCATTACCACGTGCTTGTGCGTTACCACCATACATATTGGTGATAATACCAAACTCAGGAGTGATCTTGTTTACAATACGTGCATGTGCTTCCCAGAGATCCTGAGCAGGTACTGCATCAGGGAAAGCAAAAATAGTACGACCATCTGCTAAGATACCTACACTACCATCCATTGTTGTTGGGTGATGACGGAAAACAAAACCTGCACTCATAGCGAATTTTGAATCTTCCATTACATCATTATCCCATTGGTACATATAAGAACCAGGCGTAGGATCATACGTAAAGAGAATTTCTCCAGCTACTGTCTCGCGATTGCCGCGCACTGCAAAAGGATCATCCAAGATGTTTCTGGCACGTCCAGGCGCATCTACTCCTCCTGGCACCGGCCCTTCAATAGGCTTCTGCCAAAGGAAGTTAGGTGCAATTTGAAGATCGCCCACGAGGTAAGTAAAACCAGTCAAGAAATTGTATTGGTTACCGCTACCACTATCCTTTAGGCGCCAGCCGGTAAAGGTTAGTGTTGGGTCTGGACTACCATTGGCTACCAGCCCCTGTACAGCACCTTGTGCGTACCAGTTGATAGGGCCTTTGGAGAAGGTCAATTTAACTTTTCCACCCCAGTTATCTTGATCGCCAATTTGGTCTTGCATGACTACATTTTCTTTGCCTTCAATATCTCGAACTACCTGGAAGTTTCGGCCATTCAATGGCTGTCCACCCCAAATACCACCTACTTCAATACCGAATGGACCCATTTCCTTCTTGGCATGCAAGGTTGCTCTGCGGGTTAGCGGCATAGGAATCGCAAATGAAGAAGCAGTTCCTGAGATTCGGTCAAGGTCTTCGTGGAAAATACCTGTAAAATCAATGCCAGCGAATCGGCGGCTATACTTAACTAAAACAGCAGGGTTGGCTGCCCACCATAGTTCTGGCCCAAATGCTACCTTCAGGCCTTCGAGTGATTTTTTGCCTTCAAACTCAAAGCCAAATGGTGCATTGGCATTGTAGATGTCAAGATTGGGACCATAGTTGGCTTCTGGGTATAAACCAAAGAAGTCACCTTCATATCCCCAGTGGTAGTGCCCGGTACGATAGAAGCCGTTTAGATTGAACCAATCATCAGTCCACTGAAACTCTGCTTGATAAAGCATGAAGCGGTTGACATCATTGAGGCGCTCTGGTCCTTCAGGGGTATTGACGATGACTGGGCGACCCCGATTCTCAAAGAAAATTTCATTAATCGGATTTTCAGCTACATTACCAAGAATATTGAAAGTAGCGTTAGCTCGGAAATTTGCCGTTGGATTTGCCTCTACACCAACGTAGAAAGACTGCATATGGTCGAAGCCCAATTCATCTGGATAAGCCACTTCATTAGGAGCAGGATCTTCTGGGGTAGAAATCTTGTCTCCACCCGTATAAAAAGTAGTAAGCTCACCACGTAGTTGACTAATGCGCACCTTTTTAGTGGTTTCTGCCGACAGTGCTGCTTTGTCGCCACGTGCCTTCAAAACACCATCCATCAGTACAATTTTATTGAAGTGTGATTGCACATTCTGGAGCGTCACCCCGTTTCCGTAAGGATCAAATTGGTGGGCTTCCTTTAAGGTGTAGTAAGCCGCCCGTGGGAAGAGCTGGTAGAGCCCTCTTTCGTTGGTTGGTCCTTTGGCACAAATACCAAACCATTCTTCATTCATGTTGTCCTCGCCCTCTACAAAGTCATGCGGATAACCCCCATTATCCCAAGATGCATTGTTGTCGTGTACATCTAGGTTAGTGGTTTGGCCAAATTTCCACCATCCATCACTAAACTGAAAGGTAAAACCACCCAGGGAGTTACCCGCTTTACCAAGACCGGCTGCATTTTCATAAATTTCTTTCCAGTTGCCAACTACATAGTGCGCTTGCGCCAACTGATCTTCTTGATTCTGAACAGCATTGAAGGCATCCGCGCCAAACTCTGTTAGCAATACTGGTTTGCCATACTTCTGCTTGACGACATCATATAGATCGGTGAAAGAAACACCACGGTACGTATTCGAGCCATAGATGTCAACATCTTTACATTCCTGTGCAACAATATCGATGAATAGTACATCACCATTACAAATTGCCACAGGGTGATTGGAATCAATAGACTTCATGGCAATGGCTGCATCATTCATCAGCCTATACATGGGGCGACCTCGCTTTTCTCCGATAAATGCCCGTTCTGCGTCATCATCTGGGAAATCTTCGGTTTCGGCACCTGCCCAGAATAAGCCATAGTTGTTTTCGTTACCCAACAAGAATAGCAGTAAGCCTGGCGTGTTTTTATAATCCTCTGCAAGAGCCTTTGTTTCGGCAAGCAGCAGCTGTCGCACGCGCGGGTCGGCATACTCCGTATTGGCCATCCAGCCACCATCGATGGTTAATCCATAGCGGCCGAAAGCATGGTTTAGCATCGTATAAATGCCATACTTCTCATAGATGTACTGAATCCACTTAGGTTGTACGCCCGTGTACATACGAACGGTATTCACACCCATATTTTTGAGTAGCGACATTTCAGCGTCCAAAGCTGACTTAATAATGTCATCTGGTTGGTTCCACAAGCTGTAAGTAACTGTAGTACCAATTGGGAAGTAATCCCAATTCATACCATTGACCATAAATGGCTTGCCATTTACATTGAGCGTCATGCCTTGCATGTTCTCTGCTACGGTTACGCGCTGTGCTTGTGCGAATAAGGAGCTGGTAAAGAGTGTTACCAGGAGAAGGAGTAATAGTTTCTTCATCTTGATTAAAGGTTTATAGATATGTAGGCTGCCATGAAAGAAGATAGAGACAGCGGGTTTTCATACTTTTTGCTAGTGCTATTTTAACCAAAAATTGTATTATTTTATCCTTTTTAGTGTAATAATTACTTCATCAATTTTTTCGTCCACTACAAAGCAGACTACGTCAAACGATATATGCTTTGCTCATAAGTTTCTGATAATTAAGTATATTTGGTTTTTAATCAATTGCACATGCATATATTTTTATACAACAAAAGAATTTTTTTTCACATCTTCCTTTTTTCGCTTTTTGTACAGAAGGCGTCATCTTTTACTGGTATTTACCCCATTCAGAATTTCACACCGGCTGATTACAAGGCTGGAATTCAGAATATTGATTTTGCACAAAACCGCAATTTGACGCTCTTTGTAGCGAATAATCTGAGTGTGCTGGCCTTCAATGGGGATGCTTGGGCGCGCCACAATGTGAAGACCGGTAAGAAGAACAGGTCGCTAGCTTTTGATGAGGCTACCAACCGACTATATGTGGGATCGCAAGGGGAGCTGGGCTATTTTGATGCCAACTGGCACTACGTTTCGCTTTTGGAGCGTATCGCCAAAGAAGCGCGCGATTTTGATGAAGTATGGGATGTCTTTTTGCTCCATGGGAAGGTCTACTTTTGCACTTTTCAAGGGATTTATATCTACGATGGCGATGTAATAGTACGTGCTAGTTTAGCAGGGGGGCTCGGACGCTCTTTTTTGGTAAATGGAAAGTTATTCACCCAAAGTCAAGCTGGTAAGCTCTTGGAAGTTCGAGAATCGGAAGTGGTAGCCACTAATTTTCCAACCCAAGTAGAGGAGGTGATTACAGGAATTATTCCTCATGAAGAAGGCTATTTCCTATTTCATAATTCTGGTGAAATTGAATTTACGACTCCATTTGGCGTAAGCCGCTCTCTAGACAAGCTGGCTCGTGCCTTGCAAGATACTTACGTAAACCATGTGCTTCAGCTGTCAGATACCCGCTTAGCTATAGCAACTCAAACCTCTGGTTTGTTCCTCTACGATTTTCAAAACGACGTGCTCGAGAATATCACTTCTTCAACAGGCTTGGCAACAAACGCCTGCCTGCGGTCTTTCCAAGATTATTACGGCAATCTGTGGGTGGGTATGCAAAATGGTATCGCCCTGATTCATATCAACTCTCCAATGCGTTTGCTCAGTAAGGACATCAATATTGGGGGTAGTGGCTATGAAGCCTTTGATACGGACGAAGGAACGTACTTCACGACCTCGAATGGTATTTACTTTCTGGCGAATGGAGCTGAGAAAAGCATATTTCTGGCAGGTTCAGGCGGGCCTGCCTATGGTATTCAAGAAATTGCAGGGAAGTGCTATGCTGGGCACCACACTGGGTTATTTTTACTGGAAAATGGTCGTGCCAAACGGATGGCGAGTACCGATGGACTTTGGAAAGTAAAGCAATTGCAGTCGAAGCCGGGTTATGCCATAGGCGGTACCTATTCTGGCTTGTATTTGTTTCAATTGGATGAGCAGCAGGTGCTGCGGCCGGTTCGGCGCATCGAAGGTTTTAGCTCTTCGAGCCGATTTGTGGAGGAGGATGAGATGGGAAATATTTGGGTGGGGCAGTACTACAAAGGATTGTATCAGCTCTTTTTATCGGATGATTTGCGCCAAGCAAGCGTAAAAAACATCTCTCAAACGTCGGATTTTTCTATAGCTGATCAGATTGTGCTGAGTCGGGTAGCGGATAAACTATACCTCGCTACCCACGATGGGATCAACCGCTTGACTCCCAGCACGGGCAAAGTTAGTCTCGATCCTCTTTTTTCTGATCCTATTGGCGAACAGCCGGTCTACCTCTTTGAGCAAGACCGGAAGAATAATGTACATGTACTGACCGAAGAGTTAGTGGGCTTTTTTAAGCAAATCAGTCCTGATAACTACCAGTTTATACCCTCTTCCCTCTACCAGCTTCGGTTCCACCTCAATAATGATTTGCTCCAGGCTTCCATGAATACAGAGCGGGGGATCCTATTCTCTGCCAATGAAGGCTTTATTCAATATGACCCCGAGCTAGAGTATCTGCTCAAGCTCGAACAGCCATTGGTAATTAAGCAAGTGTACAGTGTCACCGAAAACAAAGCCTTATACGTCCGTCAGCCTTTTGAAGTCCATCCAGAACGGATCAGCCCTATTAAGATTAGCCCTTATGCAAAGGTGCTAAAGATAGATGTGGAGTCTTTTCAGTTTAATGATATGAATACGACCAAATTTCGGTATCTCCTCAAAGGCTTTGAAGAAGATTTTAGCGAATGGACGAATTCCAATTCCAAAGAATATACTAATCTTAAGGAAGGTAATTATGAGTTTGTCGTACAGACTAAAAATTACTTGGGGCGTATCACTAGCAGTGCACCTTTGACCTTTAAGGTCGCTCCGCCACTGTACCGGAGCTTTGTGGCAAAGTGCTTTTATGTGCTGCTGGGTGTCTTAGCACTGATTTTGATGTCCAAAATTCAAAAGCAGCGCTATAAAGAGAAAGCGCAACGCCTAGAGGAATCAAAAGCCTTAGAACTAACCAACGAGCAGCAAAAATTATTAGCCATCGAGCAACAAAAAGAGCGAGAACTGCTCCAACTCAAAGAGGAGAAAATCCAGAGCGAGCTACAACACGTTAATAAACTCCTAGCCGCCTCTACGATGAATCTAGTGGTGAAAAACGAATTTATCGATACCATCAAAGAAGAACTGAAGCAGCTTCAACAAACAGGCAGCAAAGCAGCAACCAAAAAGGCCCTTGAAAAGATGGTCAAAGAAATTGACATTACGCTCAAGCTACAAGAAGACTGGGAGCAATTTGAACACCACTTTGACAAAGTCCACGGCGATTTTCTGGTACGCCTGCGCGAAGAATACCCCCATCTTTCGCCCAGCGAGCAAAAGCTCTGCGCCTTGCTCCGCCTCAACCTGAATACCAAGGAAATTGCCAACTTGCTCAGCATTTCCCAGCGAGGGGTAGAAGTAGCTCGGTACCGCTTACGCAAAAAGCTGGCACTGGAAAAGGGGCAGAATTTGTCGAAGTTTGTGTTGGAGTATTAGTATGCATTAAGCCACAGCGAAATCCGTATCAGGCCGCATGATGGGAGCGTGGAAGCCCACGACGATGTCTTTTTTGGGGACGCCCAGGTCTAAGAGTTTATCGATGATGATTGTGTCTGTATTATCTTGATGTACCCAGATTTTTCCTTCTTGAGTGACTTGCAAATGAATAAGAATGCCATAGAGTCGGCTTGAGCCTCGCCATCCATCCATAATCAGGAGATAGTTGTTAGTCTGCTCATCAAAAATTTTTCGAATTTTTATATCATCTTTAGATTGAATATCTATTTGGTAGACTTCATCTAAAAGGTTCTTGGCAAAATTTGCATATTTTTTTCTCAACTCCATGATGTAATCTTTTCCGTTAAAGGATCAAATACAATGATTTTTAAGTTATTGGTTTGGGCAATCTCATTTACTGGGGGGTACCTAAACAGAAACTCATAGGCGCTTAATGGTAAAGCTAAATATAGTCTCCTTTCTGGTTCTTGATTTTTGAGGGTGGCGGCATAAAACATAAATTGCCCTAAAGCTTTATAAAAATCGTGAAGGGTAGAGTGACCTAGAAAACTTTTAATTTCGACTGCAATCTTTTCGGTTCCTTTTTGCCGTCGTCAGTACCAGTGCTTTCATGGTGAACTTCTGTAAGGACTTTTGTGGCAATTTGGTTATATTCGTTTACTCTTTCCATGCAATGATTTTTTCTTCTTACACACGAGCAGTTCGCGGATTGCAAATCCGCTGGGCACGGGCTGGGTGGGTCAGGCCCAGCATACATTAGTATTATTGCTTTATAAAACTTAGCACGCGCTCAGCGGATTTGCAATCCGCGAGGTAATCACCACTCACCATATTATTACACTTGACCATCAATGCACTCCTTAAAATTACGGATATTTCACCTCCATTCAAACATAAAGAGAGAACAAACATTATCTCATTTGTTATTCTACCATAAAGCCTATTCAATCATGGAATTATTGAAAACCTACTTCTCTGCTACCCGAAAAGTAGAGACTGAATATCAAAATCACAAACTAAGCATACAAGGTGAACTTCCGCCTGCATTACAGGGAACTTTATTCCGTAATGGCAACGGTTGCTTCGAGCACCAAGGGGTGCAATACCATCACCTATTCGATGGGGATGGGATGATTACAAAATTCGAATTTAAAGACGGGAAGATTCGCTATAGCAATCGCTATGTGCGGACGAAGGAATTTGTGGAAGAGAATGAAGCGGGGAAAATGTTATACCGTAGTTTTGGTACTAACCTACCAGGTGGGCCACTGAAGAACATGCTAAAAATGCGCTTTAAAAATGCAGCCAATACCAGTGTGATTTGGCATGGGGGGAAGATGTTGGCACTGTGGGAAGGCGGCTTGCCCCATGAGATTGATCCGGTAACCTTGGAGACGGTGGGACGCTATGATTATGAAGGGGTATTGATTAATGATTTCTCGGCTATTGATAAGTGGATTAATCCAGAGCTGCCCTTTTCGGCGCACCCTAAGCTGCACGAAGCAACAGGGGTACTGCACAACTTTGGCACAGCCGCTGGGGCGAAACAACGATTGGTACTTTACGAAGTACAAGCGGATGGTACGGCGGCTAAGAGTCAGATCATCCCTATGGAGGAGGTGACCTTTACGCACGATTTTGTGCTCACCCAAAACGGGCGAAAGATCTTTTTTCTGACGCCGGTCTCCTTTGATTTGCTGCAAGCGTTTTCAGGCTTGCAATCGCCAGTGGCTTCCATTCGGGTGGATCACTCTAAAAAGACGAAGGTGATTGTGGTGGACGCCGATCAAACCGTGCACGAACTAGAGATGGATTTTTGCTTTGTGTTTCACTTTGCCAATGGGTATGATGTAGGGGAAGATAAAGTAGTGATTGATGGCTATATCATGGAAGATTTTCCTTCGGCGGAAGCCATGAAGACTTTTTTGGAAGGAGAAGTAGGAGAGGAGGATGCAGCGCCTATGCTGACTCGCTTTGAGTTGGATTTGAGTCGTAAGCAGGTCAAGACTTCTAATTTGAGCCCCTATCCAGGAGAATTGCCTAATGTTGCGCCTACAAAGGAAGGGCGACTAAATCGCTACATCTGGAATATAGCAGGCACTCCTGAAACGACTAATATGGTGCTGCATGGCGTAGCTAAAGTTGATGCCCATGAGCGACAGACCATGTATAAAGATCTGAAGCCTCATCTACCGGGTGAGCCCATATTTGTCCCCAGACCCAATCCCAAAGCAGAGGATGACGGCTGGATACTCATGCTGTTGTTTGACACTATTGAAGCAGAGACGCGACTCTTAGTTCTAGAAGCGGATACCCTAGAGGAGGTGGCTTCCGCCAAATTGCCACACAATATTCCCCTGGGCTTTCATGGGATGTGGCTCGACCAACACTTTTAGTCATTAGGAACCTTTTTGTACCATCCACCCTCCATAGATAGAGAGCTGATAAAAGCGATTGGGTTTTTGAAAACCTGCTTCTACTAGTAGTTCCGTCAGACGAGCTTCGGAGATGTACTGGATTTTTTGTTTAATTCGCTCAATTCGTTCGTCAACTTCGTGAGAGCTGAGGTGAGCTGGCACAAATTTTTTCAACACACCTAAATTATGATGCATTTCTTCAGGTGTT
>JBCCRH010000244.1:0-9137 GCA_039208045.1 Bacteroidota bacterium | reverse complement strand
CGAAAAACCAATCATCAAGGAGCTACACCTAGGTGGAGGAACGCCTACTTTTTTCTCTCCGCTGCAACTGCAACGCTTGGTAAACGGCATTTTAGCGAAAGCGGAAGTAGCTGATGAGTATGAATTTAGTTTCGAAGCCCACCCCAATAGTACAACCAAAGCCCACCTGCAAGCGCTCTTTGAGGTAGGATTTATGAGAATCAGTGTGGGAGTACAAGATTTTGATGCGCAGATCATGCGGATCATTAATCGAAGTCAATCTGAAGCAGAAGTGCGACAGGTGACACAGTGGGCGCGAGATATTGGTTACACTTCTATCAATTTTGATTTGATTTTTGGGCTACCTCTACAGACTCCAGCGCATATCGAACGCAATATGGCGTTGCTCCAAGAGTTGCGACCCGACCGACTGGCTTTTTACAGCTATGCCCATGTGCCCTGGATCAAACCCAGCCAGCGCGCCTACTCAGAAGCAGATTTGCCGAAAGGCAAAGCAAAACGCCACTTGTACGAGCTTGGAAGGACGCTGTTGGAAGCAATGGGCTACTGTGAGATTGGGCTGGATCATTTTGCACTGCGCAGCGATGGTTTGTACAAGGCGCTACAATCGGGGGCCTTACATCGAAATTTTATGGGCTACACGCCGCATTATACGCGCTTGAGTATCGGGCTAGGTGTCTCGGCCATTAGCGACAGCTGGGATGGCTATGTGCAGAATGAGAAAAAGATCAAGGTGTACAAAAAGCGGGTAGCAGCTGGGGAGATTCCCTTTTTCAGAGGGCATCTGCTGAGTGCAGAAGATGAGCAGATTCGGCAGCATATTCTTAATCTCATGTGCCGCTACGAAACGACTTGGGCGATGACCAAAGGGACAGATGAAAGCTGGTATGCAAGCCTACACCGCTTGGAAGAATTAATGCGGGATGAGCTTGTGGAATATGCGCCTTTCCAATTAAAAGTAACAGAGCGCGGGCGGCCATTTGTCAGAAACATTTGTTTGGCCTTTGATGCGAGGTATTGGCGTCGGCAGCCGGAGGGACAGTTATTTAGCGCAGTGGTATGAATCTGTAAACATAACAATAACATAACCAGTTTATTATTCATTAATAGACTTGTTCCGCCGGTCGCGAATGAGCGAAAGCGTGGCAAATTTTATTCTGAACAAGGCAAAAAACGCAGACGATGCCGTAGCATCGGCGAGGCTTTTTAACGCAGTGCAGGATAAAATTTTGCCGCTTGCAGCCATTCAGTGGCCGGTGAAACAAGTCTAAAACAAAAGGTTCTGAAACACAACAATAGATTAGACATTAGTTCACTTTACAATAAAACCTTTTGTTATGAAATTAAATGCGCACTTTTTTACGATGCTGTTGCTGTGCTTCGCAGCAAATAGCCTGCTCGGACAATCCGAACCTACGGAAACGACAACAGGGCCTTCACTCGTTGACCGAGGCAGCCTCTTAGTCAGCGGTTTATTTAGACTAGAAAGCCAAGGCGGCGCCCTTTTCGGATCAGATGATGATCGATCCAATTCTTTATCTTTTCGACCCAGTGCACTGTACTTTGTGGCCGATCGTATTGCCGTTGGAGGGCAGATAGGGTATGACTTGGACTGGGCGGATGGAAATTCCACTCATGGAATAGGATTTGGTCCTAGAGTAGGTTATTATTACGATCTAGGCAATAACTTTATTCCTTACGGTACCATTGGTGCCAGCTACAGCTACGGGTGGCGGCCCGACTTCGATATCAATTCTAATGCCTGGGGACTATCGGCAGGAGTTGGGGCAATTTACACTATCGGAAATATAGGGATCACCGCAGAACTGAGCTACAATTGGAGTGAGCAAAACACCAACATCCCCGAACAATTTCGATTCACTGATGAAGAAACCATCACAGCGGATGGCGACCAAGTCCAATTTAGCGTAGGCATTGTAGGCTTTTTAAATAGCGGAAGGAATACCCGCTCAGCCAGCACCTCAGACGAAGAATCTTCCTCTTTGATCCGCAGAGGAAATATCCTGCTGAGCGGCAATGTATCGTTTCGAAACCGAGGTGGAGATTTATACTTTGGAAGAGACGACGTACGCAGTAGTAGCCTCATCTTTGAACCTAATGCTGTCTTTTTCTTGAATGATCATATTGGTGTCGGGGGACAGTTGGGATATGCTGGTACCTTTGACGATGAATTTTCCTTCCATCAGTTTCTCATCGGCCCACGAGTAGGCTATTACCGTGATTTAGGCAATGGCATTATTCCGTTTGGTGCGGTAGATGTAGGCTACGTAGGTGCATGGTCGCAAGGTAATGGCTTCGGTAGCGGAGGCCTAGGTGCACGAGCAGAAGTAGGGGCCTTACTTACCGTAGGCAACCTTGGTTTTTCTGGAGGGCTGAATTATACGCTAGGTACCGCCCTTGGGGCAGGCTCTGAGTCGGGCAATAGCATAGGCTTGAGTGTAGGTATTGTAGGTTTCATTGCACGCTAGTACGAGCTACACGCTATGCAAACTTCTTGTTTGGATTCGCTGTTAAAATAGCCTATCCATTCACTTTACCAATAAAACCTTTAGTATGAAATCAAAAGCGCACTTTTTTGGACTTTTGCTACTGTTTTTTGCGACCAGTAGCCTTATCGCCCAATCTTCAGATGAAAAAGAAGAAGATGCCCCCTCTTTGGTAGACAAGGGAAGTTTACTATTTGGTGGTTCTATTGCTCTAACGAGCCAAGGCGGTGACCTCTTTGGCAATAATAACAATCGATTCAATGCTTTTAGCTTTTCTCCGAATGCTCTATATTTTGTTGCCGATCGCTTTGCGGTGGGGGGGCAACTAGGGTATACGGTATCTTGGGTAGATGGCACCTCTTCGAATACCATTGATTTAGGCCCAAGGGCAGGCTATTACTACGATCTTGGCAATGGGTTTATTCCTTTCGGAGCCGTTGGATTGAGTTACAACTATGCTTGGGTTGCCGATGGAGACCTAGACGCGGATGGTTGGGGCTTCTCAGTAGGTGCTGGGGCTATTTATACCATCGGTAACTTGGGTATCTCTGCTGAGCTAGCTTATAACTGGGAACAGCAGGACGTCTCCTTTTTTGATGATTTTGAAGAGATTGTCAATGGAAATGGTATCGGCCTCAATATAGGATTGGTGGGTTTCCTCAACAATAGGGAAAGCAGGGCTACCTCTGAAGAGAAAGAAATCGTTTCTCCCATTCGCAAAGGAAATATCTTGATTGGTGGTAGCTTCTCCTTGGAGAGCTTAGGAGGGGAGCTCAATGAGCTAAATGAAGAGCGAGTAAACTCCTTTAGTATCCTACCTGGTGCCTTATTCTTTGTGACAGATAATATTGCTGTAGGTCCGCAGTTGGCATATACCATCAACTGGACGGGAGGAGACGAAAACTCAACTCATGGCCTCGCCATAGGCCCTAGCGCTGGGTACTTTTATGACCTCGGTAACGGTATCATCCCCTTTGGAGTATTAGGGATAACCTATAGTCGTGTTTGGGTGAGCAATACGGATGTCTCTAGAAATCTCTTGGGGCTAGAAGTAGGCGCAGGAACATTGCTTACCGTTAGTGAAAATCTAGCTTTATCAGCACAAGTGAATTACAATTGGACTACCACTGCCGAGGCTGACCCTGTATCTGGTGATATTATTGGGGTTAGAGTAGGGATTGTAGGCTTTATTACCCGATAAAAAACCTTAGTACGCTCATTTTGGGCAGCTTATCCTGCTGTCCGCTAAAATTCGGAGTAGCGCAAAGCTATACTACTATTCCCGTGCCAGGTGTCTTCCCTCTAAGTATTCGCTCAGCCACCTAGCACGGGAGTAATATTAGCTTTGCGCTTACTCCTCATACCGCTTCCATCAGGGCTGCATCGATCTAGGCTGCCCAACAGAGTCGGGCGCTCTTTGCAAGTAATGGACTAGGTTATAGTCAGTTTGTCCTTCCAGGACAGCATTGGACTAGAACAAGCCCGTTACCTGTAGAGACAAACCGTCTATAATAAGCCTGCGTGTGTTCCGCTCTGTCTGCCTTAGGTAGACAAGCTGCAAGTACCTAGTCATTGCCAAGCCTTGGTTAGTCCCAGTTTCGCGAAGACATGTAGGCTGCCCAACAAAGTCGGGCGCTCTTTGCAAGTAATAGACTGATTTATAGACAGTTTGTCCTTCTAGGACAGCGTTGGACTAGAACGAGCCCATTACCTGTAAGGATAAACTACCTATAAACCACCAATGCGTGCCCTACTCTGTCTGCCTTAGGTAGGCAAGCTGCAAGTATTGAAAAAAACGCCCCACCACAGGTAGGGTATTTCCCGCCTTCCCTGTCTCATTCATAAACAACGAATTTAACTTACCCTTAAATCGCGTTTATGGATCAATCCAAATACTATCTTTTTTGGCTGCTGCTCTTGCAGTTGGTAGCCTTTCGGCAAAATGCCCAGGTTCCTCATCTAGACTTTCTCGGCGCAGGCCACACCAATAATGTGAGTGTCACCACCAGCTCCGCCTCCAACGGCACTGCTGGTGACCAAACTATTGACGGCTTCGATATCGAAAATGAAGAACAACTCAAAGACGCCTCCCGCTTTTTGGCGCAAGCCACCTTTGGCACCGACTTTGCGACCATCCAAATGACGGCAGCTATGGGCTACGAAGCCTGGCTCGACGAGCAGTTTGCCCTACCCACCCTGAGTGTGATGGAGCGAATGCATCGGCAAAATAGAGCTTATGATGCGGCGGATGGCTTGCCAGAAGAAAGCGTCTACTCCGGCCGCTTTCGCTCGGCCTGGCTTACCAACAACCTCACTAGCCCCGACCTGCTGCGCCAACGCATGGCCTTCAATCTCAGCCAGATCATGGTGATTAATGATAATTCTGATCTATTTACCGATGTGGGAAATTTTGTTGGCTACTACTACGACATGCTACTGCGCAACTCCTTTGGGCAGTACAAAAACCTGATGATGGATGTCACGCTCAGCCCGGCTATGGGTATTTTCCTGTCGCATATCAATAATCCCAAAGCAAATGAAGAACTTAATATTCGGCCTGACGAGAACTATGCTCGGGAGATTATGCAGCTTTTTAGCATCGGTCTTTGGGAACTTAACCCCAATGGCACGCGCAAGTACGATAGCAATGGGCAGTTTATTCCAACCTATAACAATGATGATATCAAAGAATTTGCACAAGTATTTACCGGCTTGGGTTCCAATGGGGAAGAGGCCGAATTTGGAACGCCACCTGATGACCTAGGCGGACAAGTAGCTGCTGTTCGGGACCCCATGCAGATGTACGAAGAACAGCACGATACCAGCGAAAAGCACTTGCTTAATGGCGTAGTACTACCCGCCAATCAGCCCGGCCTGGTCGATATTGAGCAGACGATCGATCATTTAGCGACCCATCCCAATACGGCCCCTTTTATTGCTAAAGCACTGATCCAAATGTTCACCACTTCTAATCCGTCACCAAGCTACGTACAAGCAGTAGCTAGCGTATTTCAGCCCACTGAACCAGGCAACTTTCAGCAAGTGCTGCGCACCATTCTACTCCACCCACAAGCTCGCACTTGCAATACTACAGAAGGCTATACTTTTGGAAAGCTGCGCGCACCCATCGTACGCCTAATGAATTTTTATAAAGCCTTCCAATTACGGCCCAATGCATACCATGACTTTATGAATGAATTGTATTGCTTTGGGCAAAACACGGGCCAAGCACCGATGGCAGCGCCCAGTGTCTTCAACTTTTACCTGCCCGACTATGCGCCGCAAGGGCCCATTAGTCAGAGTTACCTAGTTGCTCCCGAATTTCAGATTCTCAATTCCACAAACGCCATCGGCGCCATTAATGAAGTGGAAGCGCGAGTGACGGCAGGAGGAACCTATGATGAATTTTGTGTAGAAGGGGAGGAAATTCCAGATGTTGGCGAAGATGATGGATTTCCATTTTTATTGGACGATGAAACAGTCGACTATGAAGGCCCACTAGAATTGATTGACGATACAGCGGCTCTTCTGAATTACCTCGATATTCTTTTGGCCAACGGAATGCTTACCGATACTACTAAAGCTATTATTGGAAATGCCATCAACCAGCTCCAAGAGCCTGGCGAACGCCTCAAGCTGGCCCTCTACCTCATCTTAATTTCTCCCGATTACGTCATTTTGAAATAATCCTAAACTAGATAATATGTCCAGACACCATCATAAAAAATATAGTCGGCGCAACTTCATTGGCACCATGAGCTGTGCCGCAGTTGGTTCGACCACCTTCTTCTCTACGCTCTTCAATTTGCAGAGCATGAATGCCGCTTCTATCACGAATGCGCCCTATCTGAGCATCAATGACGACTACCGAGCGTTGGTGTGTATCATGTTGGGTGGCGGCAATGATTCGTTCAATATGATCTTGCCCCGTGATAATGCCTCCTATAATGAGTATGCTATCACCCGCTCTAATATGTCGTTGGCCCAAGATCAGATGCTAAGCCTGAATCCATTGACCTACAATGAAAAGGAGCTAGGTATCCACCCCGCCATGCCCGAGATGCAAGGCTTATTCGACCAAGGCAAGTTGGCCGTTGTCTGCAATGTAGGAACCCTAGTACAGCCCACCACCAAAGCTTCTTACAACAATGGGGCAAGCCTCCCTTTCGGGCTTTATTCCCATGCCGATCAAGATAAGCAATGGCAAACGTCCGTCCCGCAAACCAATGCCGCCACTGGCTGGGGCGGGCGCTTAGCCGACTTGGTACAATCCGCCAACACCAACCAGAATATTTCGATGAACATCTCCCTTTCGGGAAAAAACCTCTTCCAGCTGGGCCAAGAAGCTGCGGAGTACAGCATTTTGCCAGTAGGAAGTGGAAGTCAGGGAATCACAGGCTATGGTGGTATGTCTACCTTCAATCAGATTCGCACTGAAGCAGTCAATAGCCTGATGGAGCAGCAGTATCAGGATATTTTTAAACAGTCCTATGCCGATGTGGTGAAGGCAAGTCAGAACACACACGAGCTGTTTAGTGCAGCAGTAGGGAACTCTACTCTTAGCACCACCTTCTCGGAGAGTGAGCTATCGCAGCGCCTGCGCATGGTCGCCCGCACCATGAAAGTGCGCGAGCAATTGGGCGTCAGCCGCCAAACCTTCTTTATCCGCTTTGATGGCTGGGATCACCACGACGAGCTCCTCAATAATCACAACCAAATGCTGGGCATCGTCAGCAAGGCCATGAGCGAGTTTCAAGCCGCACTAGCAGAACTGAACCTAGAGGACTGTGTAACCACCTTCACCATCTCCGATTTCGCACGTACGCTTACCTCTAATGGCAATGGTACAGATCACGGCTGGGGTGGAAATGTATTGGTCATGGGCAGCCAGGTGAAAGGCCAAGAGGTGTACGGCTCTTATCCAAGTCTCTTGCTGGGGGGCGATCTAGAAGTAGGCGGTGGCGTCCTTATTCCACAACTCTCTACTGATGAATATTTTGCCGAGCTAGCCCTCTGGTATGGGGTATCCAAGTCGGAGTTGGTCACCCTATTCCCAAATATTGGCAACTTCTACAACACTATGTCGCCCCAGGCTCCAATTGGGTTTATGAATATTTAAAACTGGCCAGGCACGCGCCTAGTGGACCCGCCTGCATCGGGCAGGTTTGTAATCCACGTGTCGAGTCATGAATATCTAAAATTGAAACCAAGCATGAAAAATATACTATTAACTATAATTTACGTGTCACTAGCTACCGCTCTAGCAGCACAATGCTTCGAACCAGATGCAAGCATCTGGGAAGACACCTGGCAGTCCTGCCAAGTAAGCGCCAATCCGAAAGCAGCATATGGCAACACCCATTGGGTGCAATACGATTTTGGAGCCGTAAGGAATTTATCCAAATCTTGGGTATGGAATACCAATGCGCCCAATCGACTCAACCAAGGTTTTAGGGAAGTAAAAATCGACTACTCCATAGATGGGATAAATTGGACGTATTGGGGCGAGCTGAACTTTCCAAAAGCGCAGGGCAATGCTGTATATGGTGGCTTCCCTGGCCCCGATTTGGTGGGGATCCAGGCGCGCTATGTGCTGCTTACCGCCCTAAGCAACTATGGCGACCCCAACTGTGCAGGCATTGCAGAGATTAAATTTAACCTTCTGCCCGACCAGATGGATATTCCGAGAGGTGAGGGGCTGCCCTGTGTAGATTTTGAGGAAATCATAGTCGTAGACGTCTCAGATACCGAAGCCTACATCCTATGGGAGTTTGAACCCATCTTAGATGACGAAGACGAGGAGGATATTTTTGAAGACGAGGAGATTCCCTTTCTTTTTACCTTCCGGTATCGGGTATTGGGGGCGGAGGAGTGGATAGCCATAGAACTGCGGGAAGCGGAAATTTTCCTGCAAGACCTTGACCCATTAACCACGTACGAATTTCAAGTCATCTCAGAGTGTGGGCAGGAAACAGTAGATTCCTACATTGATGAATTCACAACACTCGAAGAAGGAGCACAAGGCTGCTACCGGATTGATGAAGAGCTCTACATCGAAAGTATTGAAGGGACTACGGTAGTGGTGGTTTGGGAAGGGCGAGAAGATGTGGAGGAGTACGTGGTCACTTATGTCAATTTTCTTCCCAATGCAGAGCTGGTAGAAGTGGAAGTCACAGATACCCGAATCGTTTTAGAAGGGCTACTACCCAATTTGGAGTATATGCTGATCGTAGCTGTAGAGTGCAATGGTGTTCCTATTTATAGTTCGCCTCTTTATTTCTCTACCCAAGAGGCTCTTACCAATACGGACACTCCTGAAGCGCTGGAGGCGGTAGTCTCTATTTTCCCTAATCCAACTAGTGGACAATTCACTTTGGGTTATGAAACCAAGCAGGCTGATACACTCAGCTATACCATTCACGATGCGATGGGTAGGGTACTACAGCGAGGTACAGTGGTGGTGGCGCCGGGTGGCAATCAATTTATGTTGGATTTGAGTACGTATGCGGATGGGGTGTATTTGGTGCATGCAGTGAGTACTATTTCTGGGAGGTATGCGAGTAAGCGGGTGGTGAAGGGGGGGCGTTGATCTCGGCTTCGCTCGATCAACGGGTGCTTGAAAAACCTCGG
>JBCCRH010000243.1:0-9156 GCA_039208045.1 Bacteroidota bacterium | reverse complement strand
TAAATCATAAAACCTATGAGCGCGTAGATGGCATTACTTTCTATAAAGATACCTTTTCGCTAATTGATTACTCCCAGTTTCGGGAACTCGAAGCAGCAATTGTACCATTAAAGTCAGCAACTATTTTTTCAGTTTATGCAGAGCAGCTCATGGCAGGAGATTCCTCTATTGCAGCTATGATTAGGGGTATTGCGACGGATAGAGATATAGAGGATAGGTTGCTTGCTGGTCGTTTATTCGATACCCAATCAGTAAGAGATACGCAAGCTGTAGCCGTAGTCAGCCAAAAATTCATTGAGAAAATGGGGCACACGGATGAATTAGAACAATCAATTGGAAAAAACTTTACCTATGACAGTCATACCTTTGAAATCATTGGAGTGACGAAAAGTGATCGTCAAGAGCCTGTGTCAGAAGTGCTTATTCCTTTCACTTTCGTGAAAAAAGAAGACTTGCTAGAACATCCTCCTCGTATGATTTTTGAAGCAGAAAATGTAGAAGAGGTCAACCTTCTGAAAGACCGAGTAGACGATTGGCTAAGTGCGAATACCGCCATCAATCCAGATGATATAGCTGTAGAAACCAGTACCTTTCGCTTAAAGCAAGTAGCTCAAGGCTTTACCCTATTTCGACTCATTATGGGCCTCATCGTTGGTATTTCCGTCATTGTAGGGGGAATTGGTGTAATGAATGTCTTGCTTATCTCTGTCAACGAGCGTACGGTGGAAATTGGCTTGCGCAAAGCCCTTGGCGCTACTAGGCGAGATATTACCGCACAATTTTTAACCGAATCCATTACCGTTTCGCTTTTTGGGAGCTTGGTGGGCCTCTTGATTGGGGTGCTTGGTAGTATGGCTATTGTTCCCATCATTAATTTTGTTGCAGATGTACCTTTCACCGCTAATTTTACCTTAAATACGCTCATTATCATTACGATAGTTGCCGTACTTATCGGGCTTATCTTTGGCACCTATCCAGCAGCCAAGGCTGCAAAGCTCGACCCGGTGGAGGCGATTCGGAGAGAATAAAAAATCATCATTGTAGTTTATTGTAGAATACTTTTTCTGTAATGGCGGCATAGTCTGAGGCTTTGGTCCGAAAATCATCGTAAGAGTCATAGACCCTTCGGGTAAATGCATCCTTTTTGACTAGCTCTTGGATGACTTCATTGGTATAAATACGCAGTTGATCCAACACTTCTTGGGGATAGGTTTTGATGGTGAGCTTGCCTTTGGCGTGGAGTTCAGCTAGCGCCTTGCTGTTTTTGGCTTCCATTTCGCTTAGTACCCAGCTATTGCAGTAGCCTGCTGCTATACGGATGATCTGTTGGAGGTCTTCCGGGAGTTCTTCAAATCGCTTTTTGTTGGCAATACACTCCAGTACGGTACCTGATTCGTGCCAGCCGGGGGTGTAGTAGTATTTGGCAATGTCGTTGAAGCCCATAAGGGTATCGTGGTAAGGGCCGAGCCATTCGGTAGCGTCTATTATGCCGCGCTCTAAGCCAGTATAGATTTCGCTTCCGGCTAAAAGTACCGGTGCGCCGCCCGCTTTTTCAAGCACTTTTCCACCTAGCCCTGGAATACGCATTTTTAGTCCTTTGAGGTCACTCAAATCATTGATCTCGCGATTGAACCAACCGCCCATTTGCACACCAGTGTTACCTGCTGCCATCGGGATAAGGTTGAAATCGGTATAAAGCTCCTCCCAAAGCTCCAAGCCACCACCACTCATAATCCAGGCGTTCACCTGCTGGGCATTCATACCAAAAGGTACCGAGGCAAAAAACTGCGCCGCAGGCGCTTTCCCAGCCCAATAATAGGCCGCACCATTGCCTAATTCTGCGCCGCCATTACGCACGGTATCAAATACCTCCAGCGGCGGCACCAACTCTCCACCCCCATACACCCGGATATTCATCCGCCCACCAGACATCTGCTTGACCAAATCCGCAAATAACTGGCACGCTTCGCCCAAGATGGGGAAGTTAGGCGGCCAGGTAGTTACCATTTTCCAGTTATAGGTTTCGCCGGAAATGTTAGCCTTATTTTTTTCGCTTTGCGCAAAGGTCTTATTGCCAAAAGTGCGGAGTAAAAAAGGGAGAGAGACCGTGCCGATGGCTAGGCCTTTGAAGAAGTCTTTTCTGGAAAGTTTCATATGCTTAAAATTTTTCTGCGCAGCCAACAATGCAGAAAAATTTCTGCACATAATGTAACCGCTGCGCTCTCGCATAATCTTATTTAATCATATCCCTGCGTGATATTATGATTAAATAAGATCATGCTCGTTTCATACACTACGTTTACTTGAGTAGGACTAAAATAGTAAAATTGTTCTATTGATCGAGCTTCGATCTGAGGCAGCATTTAACGCTATTAGATACTCTCCCTTAGAAAAGCTAAGTATCATGACAAAACGAATCCTTCTACTTCTTCTTATTTGTATTTCTGCAACAATTGCAACAATTGGACAAACGACTTTTTTAGATCCAACTTTTGCAGACGCTGGCGTAGCTCGCACTGATTTTAATGAGCAAGATGACTACGGCGATGTAGTGACCATCCTACCCGACCAACGAATACTAGTGGTAGGATACGGCGAAAATAATGGAACGATCGATTTTATGGTTGTTCGATATACTTCAGATGGTAGCCTGGATGCCTCTTTTGGGGATGGCGGAAGAGTATATATCGACTTTGAAGGCCAAGACGATTATGCAGGAATGACGCAGCTATACGACGATGGAAAAATATTGATTGGAGGATACGCCAGTAATGGTGAGGACTTTGATTTTGCACTTGCCAGGCTCCTGCCCGATGGAGCGTTAGACGCTTCTTTTTCTTCTGATGGTAAACTAAGTTTTCCAGCGGGTACCAATTCAGATGACTACGCCAATGCACTACTCGTGCAGCCCAACGGTAGAATTCTCATTGCTGGACAAATTCGAGAGGAAAATAACAATCAGGATTTTTGCATCATGCGATTCATGGACGACGGAACTAAAGACCTAGGATTTGGTGCTGGTGGTATTCGCCGCCTTGACCTTACTTTTGGAGATTATCCCGAAGGGATCGCCTTGCAGCCAGATGGTAAAATATTGCATGTCGGAACGACCTGGTATAATGAAGGAGGCGGATTTGGCGATTTTACCGTGCTTAGATATAGTAGCTCTGGTAATCTTGATACTTCTTTTGGCGATAATGGCATCGTGCTAGTTGACTATGGAGAAGGCCTTGATTTCGGGACAAAAGTTTATTCATTCGGTGATAAAATACTGGTGAGTGGCACTAGCTCTGACGGCGATACAGGTTACGACTTTACCTTGCTCCAATTTAACCAATCAGGCATACTAGATAGCCAATTTGGGGAAGGCGGACGATTTAAGGTCGACTTTGTCAGTGAAGATGATCGAGTTAGTGATGTTATCCAGATGCCTGATGGGGGCTACCTTTTGGGCGGCGGCGTTTCCTACGAACCAGGCGTGAATGATTTTGCTGCTGCAAAATGTACCGCGAACGGGCAATTGGATACCAGCTTTGGGGTAGATGGCAAAATTCTCATGGACACCCAAGTAAATGATGTCGCCCGGTCTATTACCTTACAGGAAGATGGAAAGATCGTACAGGCAGGCTACACCAGAGCCGATGCGGATGCCGACTGGGATGTATTGGTGATGCGGTACTTTGGCAATGCGGTTACCAATACCTCCAACCTAGTAGATGACACAGATGCAAGCATACATTTGTTCCCTAATCCCACTTCCGATATGCTCTATGTGGAGCTGAGCGCCCCCATTAGCGCTAATAGAGTAGGGGAGACGACGCTCCTTTTGATGGATGAGCAAGGTCGATTACTACAGCGTCATCCAATTGCTACGGATCGCTTGTCGATTTCAACTCGGGAGCTTCCGGCTGGTGTTTATACGGTTGTGGCGAAAACGGAAAAGGGGATGGTGGCGAAGACTTTTGTTAAAGAATAGTGAGGAGGTGAGAACTTATTGTATAGCTATTTGTCGATATTAGGAAATCTATCTTAACTCGTTTAAAATTGAATCCTCATGGCAAATAAAGAAGACAGAGATATTGAAAAGACCTACTCCAAATCTGAATTTGTAGCTAAGCTGCGTCGACTGGCAGATGCTATTGAAAATGATGAGCGCTTTGAAATTCAGATTGCAGGCGAGCGCATCTATGTACCAAAGCGTGCGATATTCAACATTGAGCACGAGCGGGAAGATGGGCAGGAAGAAATCGAGTTTCAGGTTAAGTGGTCGGATGAGGAGGAATGATATCTAGCTATATCAATTCAATGTGCACATAGGTATCTGCCCGCCAGGGCGGGTTAGGTGGTATCGGAGCTGCTTTTCCGAGTAATGCAAATATAATCGGAATAGAGTACACCTGCATCGGGTAAGGAGTGTACCCATCTGTTAGTACCAAAATGGTGTCAGGCAGGGGGTCTAGCTGCATGGCAGCATCGATACCTACACGCATATCTGTGCCGCCACCACCGGGTAATTTTTTCAAACTAAATAACTCCTGCTCAAAACTAATCTGGCTAGCTTTATGTGCTCTTGTATCACAAGGAATGATGGTAATGGGGGAGTTGAAGGCCTGAAGAATAGCTTTTATTTCTGCTAGAGCTTGGTTTAAGTGCACTGCTTGCATGGAACCTGAAGTATCCACTACGCATGCAATATTAGCTTGTAATTTGCCGCTCAAAGTAGGGGCTAGAATAGTATAGTAGACTGCTTGCCGTCGATTAGGCCGTCGAAAGGAGTAGTCCAGCTTTTGGCCCAAGCCAATAGCAATAGAGCGTTTGAGTCGATGGCTTAGCTTTTTTCGCCAGTCTACTTTTGAACGGATTACTTTAATCGCCCATTTTTTCCAGCTACCAGGAATAGTACCAATATTGGCTTCACTTATAGCTTGCGCGACACTTTTTCTCACCAAATCAATTTCGGTGACTCCTAGCTGTTGTACTTCATCTTTCTGTTCTAGTTCCCAAGGTCTAATTTTTCCATGCACCCCACTTCCCTCATCAATAGAGCGGTCTATTCTATCCGCATGCTTCTTTAGCCACTTGTAGTAATATTCAGATAGCTGTCCGGTAGGCAATCCATATTTCCTGGGGTGTAGACCTGGAAAAGCTTCTGGCATTTTGAGGCCACTCCATTGCCCATCATTGATTTCTAAGTCAGCAGCTATATTCCAACTTTCAGCAGCAGCGTTAAGCTCTTTGGCGCGCGTGCTGTGATCACGTAGCACATGCGATATCTCATGTATCCATAGGAAACCGATCTGGGACAGCGCATCCATACGATTCGAAGAGGAAATGTCAATAGTAGCTATTGCTTTGGGGTTAAAATAAATATTGAAATGGTAGTCAATAGCTGCGACAACTATCTGCTCCGATAAATGAATCTTACATCTAAATAGGGCAGGGGAGAACCACGGCAATTGCTCTGCACAGTAAGCTCTTGCAAAACGCAATAGCGCTTTTATCTCTTTAGGATTACTATCGTTCGAAGACATCAATAAATTCTTTTAAACCTTCGTCTTGGAAGAGCTTATTTATATAAAAAAGTACCTCTTTAGAAGCTCTTGCTTTTGTGGCACTGCTGAGTGCTTTAAGCAGCAATCCAGCCTTGCTGATCCGCTTCAATGCTACATAAATGAGATCCCTTCGCCCATCATCAAAGACCTCTTGCACCAACTCGAAATAGACTATGGCCATTTTATAAAAATCTTCTGATTCAAAGGCTTGCTGCAGCTGGCCATTTAGCGCATTAAAGAATACATAGACTTCGCTGTCATTGAGTTGGTGGAGATGCACTTTATCTCGTCCTTCAAGTACAGCGGTAGGATCAGGAAGATTCAGGTTGGTCAGGAATTCAAAGAAGGGCAAAGTGGGGCCTTGTCCAATACATCCGCGCACCAATGCTGCGCTGACAGGGTCGCCCCCTTTCTCATTAGTCGGGGCTAAGCCCAAATAGTCGCAAGCAGCTAGTAGGGCAGCAGCAAATTCCCAAGATCTTGGACTTGCAAAGGCCAGAGGATCGCTGTCTGGCATCGTATACAGCAAATCTGGCGATAGTTTAAGGAAGGCAGCAATCCGTAGTTTCCACTGCTCTACCAATTCAGCGTGTATCTTAGCATCGATTTGTGGCAATGTGGCTTCTGGAAAACCTTCCTCCAGTGCTTGAAGATAAGTCCCTGTTGGTAAATCCCACTCAATATGAACAAATCGATTGCGCAAAGGTGGACTTAAATCCCAGCCCCCTGTCATAAAATCGGTAGGATTAGCCGCTGCAACAATCCGTACTTTTTGTGGAAGCTCATGAAAACCTACTTTCCGTTCGAGTACTACCCGAAGCAACGCAGCTTGTACAGCAGGAGGAGCCGTTGTTAGCTCATCGAGCAGCAATAGTCCATCTTCCCTTTCTTGAAAGAGATTGACCCATTCGGGTACTGCATATTGTACCTTACCTTCTTGGAAAACAGGCAAGCCGGAGAAATCGGTGGGGTCATGGATAGAAGCAATCAGGGTAAGTACGGGAAAGTCTGGCCGTTCCAGCGCTTCTAGAAAACTGGATTTACCGACGCCCGGGCGTCCCCAGATCAGGGTAGGGATACCTAGGTAGCCCTTGGGGGCTGGGGTTTGCATAGCGATGAGTAGAGCTTGTGCGCCTTTGGGGTAGTTAGTCATGTTGCTGATACTATTTATCCACATCCCCTCATAACGAACCAGAAGAGCATGGCTTTTAAAATTAAAAATATTCTTGTTTCATCAGGTACTCTCATTGCCCAAAAATCTTGAAACGCCATTTTGCGCCTTACTTTTCTTTGTGATAAGGCAAAGTCTAATGTAGCGTTAAATTGTGATTCTGTTTGTTTCAGCTTTGCTTCCTTTAGTAAGTTTCGAGAAGCACGGGTATCTATAAAACCAAGTGCTTTATATATTAGATGCTTTACATCTCCCGATTGCTCAATTTTTAATAAAACAGCTAAAACTGGAGTAGCAAGTGCAAACTCAGTAATCGCTATTTGTCTAAGTGCGAACGCTCTTTCCTCTGGATTATTTGCAATTAGCATTGAAAGGCTTTCGAGGTTAACTTTTTGTGAATAATTACCGCTAGCTTTAGCAATTTTCTTAATCCAGGATTTTCTATCCGTAAATGAGGTTGGGTGAGTTGACATGAGACCCGATTGAATTCTAATTTTTTTTGTCTCGGTTTTAATTATTTCTCCATCTTTGAAATTGTAATACCCAAGAGCGGCTAGCGGGCATAGGTAGCTAAGCAAAGTTGGAGCATTATCTATTAAACTTTGGAGATCGGAGTGTTTATCCCCATACATTAGCTTTAACGAGTAAAGTGGTAACTTCTGTAATGGACTTGAGGCCTTTACAACTTCGCCCCATGGCGATAAAGATACGTCGAATTCCAAGTCTATTTCCTGTAATGTAAGCTTAACCGAAAGCTCGATTATTAATAGCTTTTCCAATCTCTTCTGCATTTTTTGGGTTTTGCATGAACGCCAGAGATAACAATGTTTTTATTCGTACCATTCCCAATCGCTATTCCTTTTTTTTATAAATTTTTTCTCTTTGTTCTGCTCATATACTTTCTTAGTTCGGTAGAACCGGTCTAGTGCATTTTTTATACTCCAATCTGTTCTTCTCTTATATGATTTAAATACTGCGTCAACAGATGGGTAGCTTACGAATGAGCGTAATGCATGCAGAATACTAGCTGTATAGTAGGTATCATCTGTAGTATTAAGTTCAAGTAAAAGGCAATCGTAAACTTTTTGATAATTCTTCCTCTTCGATATGACGCCTAATTTTTTTATTAGCAGAGCCTTTTTCACCACCCCATCTGGAAATTGTAAAAGCATAAGAAATTGATGGATTACTATCTCCATATAGGTCTCATCCGATAAGCAAGCAAGGCTGCATAGCGTTTCTACTGCCGCCTCGAATACTCTAGGTTTCTGATCAGCACATGCTAATTCTAATATATTGGGCAAGATATTCCCATCTTCAATAAGTCTAAAACATTCTAATGCATCTACTGCTAGGTGCTCTTGCTCACCTTTTGCTAGCTTAAGGAGAATTTGTATTTGTTCTGTATTTATCCTGTTTTTCAAAAGTTTTCCTGCAAAGGATAAACTTGTTTTATTGCCTCTTGGACTGAACAGTGTATTATCAGTTCTGGCCCAAATGATGAGGGCAATAATTTCATCTACAGAAGGCAATAAATGATTATCAAAGGATGAATCTTTATAGAAGAACTGGCTGTAGGTATCTAAAGCAATTGCAACGTGCTCATAAGATGTTCTTTTTGCGATATGTTTCTTCAGAAAAAGGGCTATTTTTTCTTTAGACGTATTATTACTTTCTAGTGCACCGATTGCTGTTTTTGCGGCATAGAAATTATCTGAATCAATGCTCTCCCAAAGTAACTGTTGCACTTCTTCATAGTCAGGGAAATTACTTATTGATGTGATGAAACCACAATAAGCGCCTTCCTCTTTTATCTTTGCCTTATGTATTCGGTAGAAATCTAAGATGATAAATAGATGATTGGGGTCTACAACAGATTTCCATAAACCGGAAAATATCCACCTCACTTTTGCTTTTTCCGGTCGATTTATTAGAAAGTCAAGTAAGAGGTTTTGGCCAGCTGCTGAAGGAATAAACTGGAACGTTTCAATACCTAGCTTCATAAAATCTGATTGATCCTCCCAATTTAATACTTCAATTAGGATTGGGCCAGCTATACGCATTCTGGTTTTCCTGATAGTAGAAATAGCGTCGCTCCTCACTCTATTTTCCTTGGAAAATAACTTCAACAGTTGGTCTGCTATTTCTTTGCTCCTGGGTATATTTAAAAAATTATCTAATTCCTTAATCCATTCTCCTAACTCTGTATAGGTTGTAGGTTTTTTAGATAGACTCAGATCACGTCTTTTTGCTAGCGCCTTCTCTTTGAGAGCTTTCCAATCGTTTGAAATAAAAATATTTTGTATTGCTAATGGAACAAGAAATTTAAAATAACCCTTAATTTTCTGATATTCTGTTTCAACTAGTTTTGCATCTGAGCCATATAGAAGATGCTTCGCCTCAGTGGGGAGCATTTCAAAATCACTTGATATT
>JBCCRH010000242.1:0-9175 GCA_039208045.1 Bacteroidota bacterium | reverse complement strand
TGTTAAAGAATTGACACTCTTGACTTATAAATCAGGTTTATCTCAAAATAATTTCTTTAAATCTTTACTCATGAAATTATTTTTGAAAAAAATAAATTAAAAATAGCAAAAAATACTTCACACAAATTAACATAAAACGCCTCAAAAAGTCCAATAAAATCGATATTCCTGGATCGAAAGTCGAAGTTTGGATTCCATGCGGTTTACTCAATAATCAATTGACTAATCCCACTCCCCTGCTTCACCACTCGAATCTGCGTCGTAATACGCTCTTTTAAAGCCTTTACATGCGAAATCACTCCAATCGTTTTACCACTCGACTGCAAGTTCTCCAAGGTCGAAATAGCCAAATCCAGGCTATTTTCATCCAAGGTGCCAAAACCTTCATCAATAAAAAGCGATTGTATATTCGCCTGACGACCAGCTAAGTCCGACAAGCCTAGTGCAAGTGCCAGGCTCACTAAAAAGCTCTCTCCTCCCGATAAAGTGCGCATCGACCGCCGATTCTCGGCCTGATAGGTATCGATAATATCCAACTCTAAATTATTATCTGCTCGTTTCTGAATGACATACCGCCCATCCAACTTTTGCAGATGCTGATTGGCGAGCTGCACGAGGCGCTTTAGGGTAAGCCCTTGGGCAAATACGCGAAACTTTTTCCCGTCCGCAGAGCCGATAATCGCATTGAGCCTAGCCCAGCGTTGGTGCTCTCGCTCCTGCGCACCAATTTGCTCCACCAAAGCAGCCGCTTCTTCCTTTCGCTTCTGCTGCACCTGCAAGCGCTCTTGCAAAGCCCCGATTTGTTGTTGGAGCGTGCTAAATGATGCTTCTTGTTCTCTCAGTTGGGTTTCTAATACTTCAATAGGTGTGGTCGGCAACTCCTGCTTGGATAGCACTTCTAATCGTTCTGTAATTGACTTCCAATTGGCGGCTTCTTGATTTTGTTGGCGATGTAGGCTTGTTCGCTTTTCGCGGATTTGTGTTGCTTTCTCAGCCGTCAGCTGAGCCACTAGCACAGCTTCTAGCCCCTGGAAACCAATAGCTTGCGCTTGCTTATTCAAGCTATCGTTTAAATCATTCAACTGCGCTTCAGTGGCTGTCTGTTGTGCTGCTCTATTTTGTTGTTGCCCCTGAAGTTTCGCCATTTGGGCTTCCTGCTCTTGCAGTTGCTTGGTAGTCTGTTGCAGGCTGTCTTGCGCGGTTTGCAGCGCCTGCTGTAGGCCTTTCTTTTCTACAGCCACTTCCTTTTCTCCAAACAGTGCTGCCCGCTCTGCCTGCAACTTAGCAAGTTGTGCTTGCAGGCTATCTAACTGCCCTTTCTCCTGCTGCAATTGCTTACCAATTTGCGCTTGTTGCGCCTGCTGTTGCTTTAGCGCTTCTGCTTTCACTGCCTGCTCTTTCTCAGCATGCTGCTGCTGCTGTAGCTGCTGCTCCCACTCCTTTTCCCACTGCTCCAATTGGGTAAACATCGCTTTAGCAGTCGATTGCTCAAAGGTGTAGTTGTAGCGCTTCAGCAGCTTATTTATTTGTTGTTCGCTTTCGCTAAAAAGGCGGATTTGCGCTTCTTGCCGGATTTGCAAATCGTTCTGCTTCTCGGCAGCTAGCAATAGCTGCGTGGCTACTTCTTGTGCTTGCTTGTCGAGCTGTTGCTTGGCCGCTTCGATTTGCTCTAGTTCTTTATGGAGTTGTTGCAAGGTGGCTTTGCTCTCTTTTTGCTTGGCTAGCCGCTTATCTAACTGCTCTAGCTGCAATTGCAGCACCTGTACTTTGGAGCTTTCAAAATGCACCGGACGAAGCTGGCTAAACTCTTGGGCCAAGCGCGTTTCTTGCTCTTCCAAGCGCGCCAAGCGCCGATTCACCTCCCCGCTCAAGTCTTCTAGCTCTCCACCCGACAGTTGCTCTATTTGGTTGACCAATTGCTGGTGCTGTGCCATCATTTTTTTACCGTTTTCACGTAAATGCTCCAATGCTTGCTCCGCCTTCGTTAACTCCCTTTTGGCATCATCTACAAATAAGTCGGGCTGATCCTCCAAATAAGGATGTTCGGTGCTTCCGCAAAGCGGGCAAGGCTCTCCTTCCACTAATTCTGCTCGGTCTTTTTCATAATTCGCAATCGCCCGTTCCCGCTCAAAACGTCGCTGCTTCAGTTGTAGGCGATTGGCAAGTAGTGTTTCCTGATCCAAATAATTCATGAGGCGCTTGCTAAACGCCAGTTCCTGCGCACGCAGGCTTTCTAGCTGCTCCTCTAATACTGTTAGTTCTTTTACTCCTTCCTGGTACTGCCCTACCAAAAACTGAAATCGATCCAGCTGCGTCCGCTCTACCTGTAGCTGATCGATGTCTTTTTGTAATAATTCAAAAACAGCCCAGCGATCTTGCGCAAATTGATCGGGTACTAGTGCTTGGAAACTTGCCTCCAAGTCCGTGCTTTGCTGTAGGATAGTAGCCTGCTCTTTTTGGATGGTTTGCTGCTGCTTTTGAAGTACAACTGATCGCTCTTCCAGTGCTTTAGCTTCTTCCAGAATGCGCTTATCCAGCAGATATGCTTCGCGCAAATGGTCGCGCTCTTGCTTAATGTAGGGAAGGTCTTTCGACAAATGTTCCAGAAAGTCGTGCTCATTTAGCCATGCCTTAGTCGCACCGAGTGTCTGCTGCAAGGCTTGATGCTCAGCGCTGAGTGCTTCAATTTGTGTGGCTATTGCCTTTGACTTTTCATGGCTTTGCTCGACCTGTGTGTGCTGTGCTTCCCAGCTTTTTTGGGTGTGCCCAATGGTCTGATCTAATCGTTGTACGGCTTCAAAAATGGGGGCTAGGCGTTCTTGTTCTGCCTGTATTTGGGCGACTTGTTCTGCTTGGGTGGCTTGGGTAGCCTGGGTCGTTTTCAGGTGCTGGGCCTGCTGCGTGAGTGCTTGGGTTTCTGCTGCTGCTTGGCGCAAAAGGGAGGCAAGTTGCTGCTGCAAGGTTTGGTATTGCCCGAGGTCAGCAAGCATAGGGCTGGTTTTTTCGTACTGACTTAGGCGATCAAACTCGGGCTCTGCTGCTTTCAGTAACTCGGCAGTAGCTGCTTTGGCCACTTCCAGATCCGCTTTTTGCGAAAGCAATACTTGCTGCTGGCTCACCCGCTCCAATACCAACCGCTGCGCTTTGAGCATTTTTTGTTGCTGTTCTCCTTGCTGCCCCAAAGTTTTTAGTGCTTCTTCCAGCTCTTGCAACACCTCGTCAGACTCCAACTGCAAGCCCTCTTTTTTGGCCTGAAGTGCTTCTAGTGTTCGCTCTTCTAGTTTCGTCCGCTCATAGGCTGCTTTAGAAATTTCGGAATACACTCCCGTTCCTGTAATGCGCTCTAGCAAGTCGCTCCGCTCCTTTTCGTTAGCGCGTAGGAAAGCCGCAAAATCGCCTTGCGATAGTAGTACGGATCGGCAAAATCGATCATAATCCAAGCCTGTTACTTCTTCTACTTTGGCATCTACTTCTCGTATTTTTTCGGCTATTATTTCAAACGCCTCTTTCTTAGGATTCCACTTCGCCAATTGCCGGTCTGGCCCCAGGATATTACCATCCAGGCGCTTGCGCGCCCGCCGAATCGTCCATTTTGCGCGAAAGCGCCCTTGTGGCGTTTCGAACGTCACTTCGGCTAGGCTTACGGTACTACCATAGCTGATGACTTCTTTTACATCTTTATTGCGATGCACTTTGCCATAGAGGCCCAATGTAAGCGCATCTAAAATGGTGGTTTTACCCGCCCCTGTATCGCCAGTAATGGCAAATAAACCCGCATTCACCAAAGGTGGTGCCTCAAAATCTATCGTGCGCTCCAATTGCAGCGAGTTGATATTTTTAATATGAATGCTAATAATCTTCATGCCTGTTCATTCATCCATTCTTGTAGCTCTCGGAAGGTTTGGTCGAGTTCGGCCAGTTGCTCTTCTGGCACCCCATAGCTTACACATTTTTTGCTAAATACATCCGTAATTTCTAGTTGTTCCAAGTCAACTGCTTCTGCATGTTCGTCCAGTGCGCTTTCCGTGCGCAAGATGCGAATCTTAAGGATATCCAAATCCATATTTGCCGAAAGGCTGCGCAGCTCAATGTCCAAACCGGGCGTTACCTCGTCGGTTTCCACCAAAATTTCTACCCAAGGACGTAGCATGCGCTCCCCGCGCGCTTCGAATGCCCGCAGCCGCTCCTTTACCTCTTGCACATTGCCGCGAATGGTCTTCAGACGCCGATAAGTAGGCACCATTTTGGAGGTAACTCCCACTAAATTGGCCCCTTCGTAGTCCAAAATAAGTACTTGCTTGTCGTCTTTGGTTTCGCTGAAGCTCAATGGAATGAGTGAGCCAGAATAGCGGATATGTTGCTGCTTTCCAATAGTTTGCATGCGATGGATATGCCCCAGAGCAACGTACGAGAAGATTTCAGGAAACTGATCCGCACGAATATTTTCGGTATTACCGATGTAGATATTATCCTGTTTGGCGGAAGCCGCAGCACCTGTAGCATAAAGGTGGCCAGTAGTTAATGTAGGAATATTCTGGTCAGAATACGCTTTCGCTAAATGGCCTACCTTAGCGTAATGCTCCACGATACCCGCTTTGATACGATCAACGCGCTCAGCACCATCGATACCCGCTACGCTATATTGCAAGTCGCGATCGCGGAGAAAAGGAACTGCGGCTATAATGGCCTCCACTTCCCCTGCTTCCGAGCGGAGTTCGAGCACATCATCTGCTGGCTCCTCACTTGCTGCCCCCACTACAAAAATACGCAGAGCTTCGAGCAGTTCTTTTGGCGCGTGGAGCATAGCGGGCGAATCGTGATTGCCCCCTACAATGACTACATATCGACACTGCGTAGCCACCAATTGTGTCAAAAACTGATAGTATAATCGGCGTGCTGCATTGGGTGGATTTCCAATATCAAAGATATCGCCTGCTACGATCAAGGCATCAATTTTTTCGTTTTTGATGCAATCCAGCAACCAATTTAAGGCCAGTTGGTGTTCATCTATACGATCGTACAAGAGTAGTTTTTGACCCAAATGCCAATCTGAAGTATGGAGGAAACGCATATCTTTTTTTATGTAATCCAGTCGAAAGATAATGGTTCGGCCTCTTTTTTTGATTATGATTAATATTTTTGTTCAAAATAGCAGCGATAATGAGTGACATCCAGTTCCCGTATATTCATCGAGATATTAGTTGGCTATCCTTTAATCATCGAGTACTTCAAGAGGCGAAAGACCCTACGGTTCCGCTGTTTGAACGTATCAAGTTTTTGGCCATCTACTCGTCTAATTTGGATGAATTTTTTCGGGTACGGATGGCTAATCACCGCAATTTGCTGCGCGTGGGCAAAAAAACCAAGAAAGAGCTAGAGATTTCACCTAAGCAAACCGTCAAGGAAATTCAGAGTATCGTCAATGCGCAGCAAGAAGAATTTGGGCAGATTTTCGAGGAGCAGATTATTCCGGAGCTCCGGCAGCACAATATCCACTTGCTGCGTCGATTGGACCTAGATGAGGAGCAAAAAGAATTTGTGGAGACCTATTTTCGTGACCATATGCTACCTTACGTGCAGCCTGTGCTTTTGTTGAAGCAGAAGATTCGTCCTTTTCTGAATAATGCTGCTCTTTATCTGACGGTATATATGAAGGATTTGTCCAAAGACAGCGATAAGGATCAATTTGCTATTGTAAAAATACCATCGGATCACCTACCCCGCTTTATTAAGCTTCCTTCGCTCAGCAATCGTCACGATTTAATTATGCTCGACGACATTGTTCGGCATAGTGTTTCCTGGATGTTTCCGGGCTACGAGATTCAAGATACTTACTCCATCAAGCTCACTCGCGATGCAGAACTTTATATTGACGATGAATTTTCGGGCGATTTGGTGCAGAAAATTAAGGCGAGCTTGGCCAAACGCCATGTAGGGCCTGCCTCTCGCTTTGTGTATGACCGAGAAATGCCTAGTGAGCTACTCGACTTTCTAAAAGAATCCTTCGACCTCGATAAATACGACATTTTGCCGGAAGGCCGATACCACAATAACTTTGATTTCTTTACCTTTCCTGACTTTGGAATGGTGCAGCTGAAGAATCCTCCGTTGCCTACTCTCCCCTACGCTCCATTGGAGCAAGCCAAGGATTACTTTGGAGCTATTGCAAAGCAAGACCATTTCATCCATGTGCCTTATCATTCGTATGAGTCGGTGGTGCGTTTTTTTGAATTAGCTGCTAAGGATCCGAATGTTACGCATATCAAGATTGTGCAGTATCGAGTGGCTAAAAAGAGTCGTATCATGCAAGCTCTGATGGATGCGGTGAAAGCAGGGAAGCAGGTAAGTGTATTTATTGAGGTGAAAGCGCGCTTTGATGAAGAGGCGAACTTAGAATGGGGGGAGCGATTAGAGAAGGCGGGAGTTACGGTTAATTATAGTTTTCCAGGAGTAAAAGTGCATTCTAAGCTTGCGCTGGTTCGTCGTCTCGAAAAGGGAAAAGCTCGGCTCTATTCTTACTTATCGACTGGCAATTTTCATGAAGATACAGCTAAGGTGTACAGCGATTTCGGTCTATTTACTGCTGATAAACGCTTGGTGAACGAGGTAGCTCGGGTGTTCGCCTATCTGGAAACCGTACAGGTACCACGTCAAGGGTTTGAGCATTTGCTGGTAGGGCAGTTCAATTTGCGTACGCAATTGGAACAGTTTATCAAGCAAGAAATTGAAAATGCAAAGGCAGGGCTACCCGCACAAATTACGCTGAAAATGAATAGCTTACAGGATGAAAGTATGATTGAGCTATTGTATGAAGCGAGTAAGGCAGGGGTAAAGGTCGACATGATTATTCGCGGTATTTGCTCGCTCGTGCCTGGCGTAAAGGGGTATAGTGAAAATATACAGAGCATTAGTATTGTTGATCGCTTTTTGGAGCATGCAAGGGTCTTTATTTTCCATAATAATGGAGAGGAGCGTATTTATTTATCTTCTGCGGATTGGATGGTACGCAACTTAAGTTACCGCATTGAAACTTGCTTTCCGATCTATGACCCGAAGATTCGCAAGCAGATCAAGGACTTTATGCAAATCCAGTTTAATGATAATGTGAAAGCTCGGATTTTGGATGCTGAGCTAAGCAATACCTATAATCAATCTAGTTCTGATTTAGCGATTCGATCTCAAATCGAAACCTACTATTACATCAAAAGAGCAGCCGAAGAATTATTACAAGCCCAAGTCGAGCAATAGCTAGCATTTGTCCAGAAAGCTAGGATAGCTACACGGGTTGCTGCTAATTTTAACGCATCGTTAACTAAAAAATACCTGATGCGATTCATACCACTTTGTTTACTTTTTTGTGTTGGCCTATTTCTGAATGCCTGCCAAACGCCGATTTCTTCCGCCGATGATAGCCTCAACTACATACCAGCAGAAGCCAATATGGTGGTTGCCCTGCATCTGCCCACGCTGATGGAAAAATCTGATTTTTCGAGTGTCCAAGAGATGGGATTATTCCAACATATAATCGCCGATATGGGCGAGGAGAACCCTGCCATGGCTGCCATTTTTGCTGATCCTGCTAAAGCAGGCATTGATACGGATCAGCATATGTATATCACGTACAGCTTGCAACCTGATCTCAATGAGGAAGAGCGAATGAGTATTTCGATGACGGTGAAAGACAAATCTGCCTTAGAAGCGCACCTCAAAACTAGAGATGTCCAGTACCAAAATGCCACTAATTTTGAACATACCGATCAAATTGGCCCCTTCATGGTAGGTTGGAATGAGGAAGCAGTAGTTTTTGCTGGCGGTGGCAACACCCCCGATCCACAGACTTATCTGGCTAGCCTATTCAGCTTAGATACCGACCAAAGTATTGCTAGCAATCGCAATTTACGCAAGTGTATGTCTGCTGACTTTGATATAGCGGTGTGGATGAACGGCGCCCTATTTTTGGAGCGCAACCCTATGCTAGAATCTATGGCTAGCCTCTTGGAATATGATGCGGAGACGCTTGCGCAAAATTACCTTCATAACTTTGTCTTCTTTGAAGAGGATAAGGTAGAGACCAAAACGAACTATTACATCCAACCAGCTATTGCTAATGATTTGGATTTGCTGATTCGCAAGGCGCATCAGTCGGATGTAGTCAGTCAGATTCCGACAGAAGAGCTAGATGGGATTGTCACAGCTGCATTAGAGCCCAGAGGGATCAACCAACTTATTATTGAGAAGCATACCAAGGGCTTTGCGCGTTCAGCCCTGGGCCAGCTCGGCCTTTCGATGGAAGACCTTTTGAGCACTAGCAATGGCGATGTCGTTTTAGCTGCCTATAGCCGTAAAGACAGCACCCAGCAGCGCTCCCGCCTCTCGCTCCTTTTCGGAACGAAGATTGAAAACAACCAAGCACTAGATAGCCTTTTGGCGAAAGCCACCCAAGCTAAGCTTGTACAAGCCGTAGATGAGCAAACGTATGAGCTATTGAGCTATGAAGAATATGTCCAAACCGATACGGGCAGTGTAGCCGTCAATAATATGCTGCAAGGCTACATTTACCAGCAGGAGGGCTATCTATTCGTAGTGAGCAATGAATTTTTATTAGCTCAACTGCAATCCGGCAAGGTGGGCCAAAGCGCTATGATAGCAGCTGCACAAAAAGCAGCGAAACAAGAAATTTTTAGTTTCCACGGTAACATTCTCGAATTCATACCCGATCAAGAGACTTCCGACGCTTTTCCGGTCAAAAAGACGACGATCTTGACCAACCAGAAAGATACGAGAGGCGTCTTTGAAATAGATACGGAGGGTAAAAATGCTTTGGAGTATTTGTGGCAACGGGCCAATGAGGAATTTGAAGGAACCTCCAGCAAGGAGACTAAGATATAATTCATCCCTATTTCTTTTTTGAATGCTGCTATGGCGCTTTCAGTGAGATTAAAGTAGTCGCCTGCTTAAGAACGACCGGCTCCAGGTGGGAGTCGGTTTTTTTATTTTACGATTGCTAAGCAATTGTTCTTCAATTTATTGGAACAGTTTGATGGATGCTACTCAAAAAATAATTGGAACTTTTCTTGCAAAAGCGCGCTTCATTCATTTATATTTGCATCGCTTTCAAAACAAGCGGATGTAGCTCAGTTGGTAGAGCACGACCTTGCCAAGGTCGGGGTCGCGG
>JBCCRH010000241.1:0-9253 GCA_039208045.1 Bacteroidota bacterium | reverse complement strand
GATTGTAACAGCTTCTTTTAATCGTAATCCCTAGAAATCTTCCCTATGAAAAAGCAAATTGCGACTCTTATTTGTTGTTGTATAAGTTCTTTCTGGTTACATAGTCAATGTACCTTTTCCATTGATCCTAGCCCCATTTGTGGCGGTGCACAGGTAACCTTTGAGTTGAATGGAAATCCTAGTCCCGCATTGACCTATAACTGGAATTTTGGAGACGGGAGCAACACTACTACAGGTAGTGAGGTAGCTCATTTTTTCCCTTCTCAAAATGCAAATACAGCCTATGTTGTGGTACTCACAGTGCAAGATGGCGCAGGCAATGTGGTCTGTACGCAAACTACTCCGGTAACCGTTTTGGCCACACCCGTTCCTTCCTTGGAAGATATTAATTTTGATCCTTTTTCGGGCCTGGGGGTATTCACCTTTTGTGGGTCAAGCCCAAATGATGCGGATTACCTCATCGAATTTAATAATACCTCTGAAGTACAATCAGATATTGTTAATTACACGATTGATTGGGGAGATAATACACCTGATTTTAATGGTAATAATGCCAATTTCCCTTCCAGCCACCTGTATACGGAGCAAGGGGCTTTCAATTTGGTGATGACTGCAACGCACGTGAATGGATGCGTTGGAACGGTGCTTTATCAAGTATTTAACGGCGCTAACCCCAGTTTGACCGGGGGAACACCGGGGGGAACGACGGGCCTGTGTGCACCATCCACCTTGGACTTCTCCCTGGGCGGAACTGAAAATAACTCTCCAGGTACCGAATATCGGGTGGTAATCAATGGAGAGGAAGTGCAGCAGTTTGTGCAACAACCGGGCGATGAGCCGCTGACCAACCTTGAAATTTTGTTTGATACGACTTCTTGTGGGGTGACAAGCCAGGGGGGCTTTAGCAACTCTTTTGATGTGCGCTTGGAAGCTTCTAATGCCTGTGGGCAAACGGCGGTGACCATCGAGCCCATCGAGATGGGGGCGCCTCCCGATGCGATGATTGGGCAGAGTGGTTCAGGCGTGATTTGTGGGGGGGATGCAATTACTTTTGTAAATGCTACGACGGGTGCGGCTTTCATTAATAATGGAAACTGTGTGGAAGTAGTTACTGTAGCGTGGGAAATCAATCCGCCTAGTGGTTGGACGATTATCAGTGGGGCACTAGATGAAGAAGAGCTGGAAGTGCAATTTGATGTGCCGGGGAATTATACGGTTTCGCTTACGGCGACCAACCCTTGTGGTTCGTCTACTACCACTGAAAACGTACAGGTGCTGGAACCACTCGAAGCAATAGTCGATTTGAGTGGTAATAATCTGGGCTGCGTACCAAGTGTTTTAACCTTAGTAAACAACTCAAGTGGCGCTAATGCCAATAATAGCTGGTCGATTACGCCGATTACTGGTTGGGCCTTTGTCGGTAATACCGATGCCAATTCCCGAGAGCCAGAAATCCAATTTTTCTTTCCTGGCGAATATGATATTTCACTAGAAATCGAAAATGTATGTGGTACCGATACCTGGGATACGACCCTAGTGCTGGTAGGCGTGCCCATGGTAGAATTGCCCAATCCGGTGGCCGATGCCTGCGAAAGCATCACCCTAGATTTTAGCGGAAGCAATGTCGATTTTAATGAAAATGGTAGCCAAAACGCCACTTACGAGTGGAACTTCCCTGGCGGAACTCCCGCTTCCTCTACGGAGCAATTTCCAACAGGTATCACCTACATGCCCACGGTTTCCACCGAATACATCTACGAAGTAACCATCACCAACGAATGTGGTACGGCCACCGCAGCCGATACCTTTTTTGTGCAAGTGCCCGGCAGTCTCGACCTGATCGATGATTTTGAGATTTGTACGAATGAAGAAACGGTACCACTTACTGCTACACCGGGAGGCGGTACTTGGTCGGGAGACGGCGTCACATCAGATGGTATTTTTGATCCGAGCGAGGCAGCAATTGGAGAAAACATTTTGACCTATAATGTTGGGCAGGGACTCTGCCAAAGCGAGGCTTCCATTACGGTAACGGTTATCCAAGCCCCTGCTGCCAATATTCTGAGTGTAGATAATGCTTGCGAGAGCGAATCTAGCATTACCCTGGAGGCAGAGCCCCTCGGAGGTACTTGGTCGAGTGAAGATGGCGGGGTGATTAACGGGAATTCTTTTGATCCGAGTGCATCGGGAGCAGGTACCTTTACGCTAACGTACACCTATACCGATCCAGCGACAAGCTGCGTGGCTGCCACTGACCAGAGCTTTACGGTCAATGAGCTTCCTGTGCTACAAACTGAGGATGTTACCTTTTGTATTGTAGATGAAGACTTAGATCTTCCCGCTGCTAGTCCTAGCGGAGGAGATTGGTCGGGCTCCGGAATTATCGACGGAACAGCAGGGACGTTTAACCCTACCACAGCAGGTGGAATCGGTAATTACCCCATTGAATACACTTTTACGGATGGAAATGGATGCACCAATATAGATACCTTCACCGTACAGGTCATTGAGCTAGATATGGTAAACGCTGGTATGGACACCAGTCTTTGTAACTCAGTAAGTGCCTATGATTTAAGCTTGGGATCAATGCCTACCTTGGGTACTTGGTCTATTCCGGGTGGAGTGGGCCTGAGTGGCTCGGTGTTTGACGCCAGTCAGCTGACGCCTGATACCTACGAGCTGACCTTTACGGTGGGAGAGGGGAGCTGCCAAGTGCAAGATGCGCTGATGGTAGAGGTGCTACCCTTACCAACTATTGATTTGGATGCAAATGCGGATGGAGCTTGTATCTCGGTAGATCAGGTGATACTAGAGGCGGAGCCTGTGGGAGGGAGTTGGAGCGTGGATAATGGAGGCGATCTGAGTGGGAATGTCTTTTCCCCAAGTGCTTCTGGTGTGGCTAGTTATAATCTAGAATATACGTTTGTGGATGCCAATAGCTGTGAGAATCGAGCAGTGCTGCCTTTTGAGGTCTTCCCTTTGCCCGATATTAGTGTAAATGATACGATTTACTGTAGCACGCCAGGTACGGTAGAGCTGCCGGTGGCTGATCCTGCTGGTGGTACATGGGTAGGAACGGGCGTGTTAGGTACTACCTTCAATCCGATTATTGCCGGAGGGGTAGGCACGTATACCTTGGAGTATACTTTCGTAGATGGCAATGGCTGTACGGATAGTCGGATGGTGGATATTACAGTAGAAGATCCGGTGGAGGTGGAAGCTGGGGTGAACGATACGCTTTGTAGCTATGACCCTGCTTTTCAGTTAGTGGGCTTTGAGCCAATGGGGCTGGGCACTTGGACGGGTACCGGTATTACGGATGCGATGGGCATGTTTGATCCGGCGCAAGCTGACCCTGGCGTCAATGTGCTTACCTATACGGTAGGAAATGGCAATTGCTTAGTCTCCGACCAGATTGAAATTTTTGTAGTCGATCTATCGGGTACTACGGCAGGGCCGGATGAAGAGGTTTGTTTGTCTGCTTCACCTTTTCCCCTTTCGGGAAATGATCCTTTGAATGGCACTTGGTCGGGCCCAGGTATTACCAATGCAAATTTAGGCTTGTTTGATCCTGAGGTCGCTGGGGTGGGGACGCACGAAATTACCTATACGTTTGCTAGTAGCTTCTCCAATTGTGATGCGGTTGCCACCAAAATGGTCACGGTGCATCCCATGCCGGAATCCGCCTTTAGCCTACCCGCCGAGGCTTGCCTCAATCAAGATATTGTATTCACCAACGAATCGGTGAGTACTGATAATCCCTTTTGGGACTTTGGGGATGAGACTACTTCGACAGACATTAACCCAACGCACACCTACGATGCTATTGGAACCTATACCATTACGCTAGTTTCCACCAATACCTTTGGCTGTGTGGATTCTACCAGTCAGACGGTCTTTATTACCGAACCGCCTACGGCTGAATTTGCGCCAAGCATAGAAGAAGGCTGTGCAGTACTGGGGGTAGACTTTGATAACCAAAGTACGGGCTTTGAAATTGCTTACGACTGGGATTTTGGGAATGGAGACACGAGTAGTTTGGCTGACCCCGGTACTATCTTTTACGAGCAAGGCTTAATGGATACCACCTATGTGGTGCGCCTAGAAGTCACCAATTTGTGCGCCACCAGAATTATTGAAGATACAATTACCGTCTTTCCGCTACCGTTAGCGGGTTTTGGAGTGTCTATTGACACGAGTTGTACGCCTATGGAAGTGAGTTTTGGTAATGTGACCCTGGGGAATCCGGAGAGTTTTGACTGGGATTTTGGCAATACAGCGACTTCCACTGCACAGAATCCACCCATGCAGACTTATTTCACTGATACGACTTCCACCGAATATACGATCACGCTTATTGCTACTAATTTTTGTGGTGCCGATACGGCTACCCAGCAGATTGTGGTCAATCCAGTGGATGTAGAGGCTTTCTTTAACATTCCAGCCAATGAAGGCTGTGAGCCCTACGTCTTGCCGTTTACGAGCTTCGCCACGCCCGGGGCGCTGGTCACTTGGGATTTTGGAGATGGGAATACTTCTTCAGAAACGAACCCCATCCACACGTTTGATAGCACGGGCATTTATGAAGTAGTACAGTATGCCACCAATGGCTGTGGCTTTGATAGCATAGCCACAGAAGTTACGGTGCTGCCTGCTCCAGAGGTAGATTTTGCAATTGTGAAGGATCGGGTGTGCCGAGGGGATACGGTATTTTTTGAAAACTTATCAATCAATACAGCAGGTAATTTCTGGGATTTTGCCAATGGCGACACTTCTGTACTCAATAATCCTACGACAGTATACGATAGTGCAGGTGTTTTTACCGTGCAATTAGTGGGTATTTCCGCAGAGAATGGCTGCCCGGCTTTTGCCGAAAGGCAAGTAACGATTCTGCCGCTGCCGGAAGCTTCCTTTGACCCTTCCACCATTGATGGCTGTGCCCCTTTAACTGTAGAATTTGAAAATACTAGTGTGAATAGCGTGTTTTATGAATGGGATTTTGGAGATAATAATACTTCTAGTTTGGAAAATCCTGTCCATACCTTTGATACGGCCGCTGCTTATGTGGTGCAGCTTTTGGTGACCGATCAGGAAGGTTGTCGAGATGATACGGTCTTTTTTAGCATTACTGCTCACCCGAATCCTATCGCTGCTTTTGATTTGGAGCGTTCACAGCTTTGTGGCATACCTGTTGAAGTAGCGTTTGAGAATAACTCAGAAGGCGCTGTTGGGTTTGAGTGGAGTTTTGGAGATGGAGAAATGTCATTGTTGAATGAGCCTATTTATGCCTATCAAGATACGGGGAGCTATGCGATTCAGCTAGTTGCTTCCAATGAATTCAATTGTACCGATACTACGGTGCAGTCTATCCGCGCACTACCCGTGCCCAACGCGGCATTTGGGCTTGACCCACAACTTGGCTGTGTACCCGATTCGATTAGCTTTTTTAACAATTCTACTTTTGCTAATCAATACGTTTGGCGCTTCGGCGATGGGCAGAGTTCGACAGCGATCAATCCAATACACACCTATACGGAAGCTGGCTTTTTTGATGTAACCTTAGTAGCGTCGTATGATAGTATTTGCTTTGATAGCATAGAGCTGATAGATGCGGTGGAAATGTTGCTTTCGCCTACGGCAAGCTTTGAATTTCGGGATTTGCCTGGCACTCCGGCTGGGGCTATTGACTTTATTAATACTTCCGAAAATGCGCTCAGCTATTTTTGGGATTTTGGGGATGGTGCTACTTCTACGGAAGAAAATCCAGATCATCGCTATGAAGAAAATAATGTGTGGCAAGTATTTTTGGAAGCCACGGGGGCAAATGGCTGCGTGGATGATACCATTGTGACGGTGCAGCCGATCTTCTTTAAGGGCTTGTGGATTCCTACTGGTCTGACGCCAGAAAGTGGGATAGGGGATACGCGCTTATTCAAGCCGGCAGGGGCGGGCTTGGAGGAGTACCATGTACAGGTATTCTCGCAGCATGGAGAGTTGATCTGGGAGTCCGAATTGTTAGAGGATGGGCGCCCAGTAGAGGCGTGGGATGGCACCTTGAATGGGGAAATTGTGCCGCAAGATGTGTATGTTTGGAAGGCATTCGGTGTGTTTGAGGATGGGACGGTGTGGCCCGGCATGCGCCTGAAAAGCGGCCGACTAGTGACGAGCGGAACGCTGATGGTGATTCGATAATAAATAAACTATGGTATTTGATTTTGGCATGCGGACGTCACTGCTCCTATTGGGGTTTGTTCAGGGCATTATCTTCGTGGTATTGTCCTGGCGACGCGGGGTAGAGGAGGAGCGGCTATCGGATCGCTTACTGGCTGTTTTGTTACTACTGCTCTGCTTATATATTGCCCAGTATATGCTGGGTTTTGCAGGCTGGTACGATAGCCATAATTTCTTGACCGTCTTTATGTTTTATTTCCCCTTTCATCACTACTTACTCATTCCACCCATCGTATTTTACTATTTCCGAAGCTTAACCAATAGCGAGTTTAAGCTAGAGCAAAAAGATTGGTGGCACTTCCTTCCTGGCGCCTTGTATATCCTTTGGTACCTGCTGAGCTTCCTGTATGAGGTAGTATTGCAGCAGATGATGTTAGGCGTTCCATTACCTCTTTTTTATGAAACGAAAGGCTACTGGGCGCAGTTTAATCAAGATCTTTTCCAGGACGTGATCTTTATTCTTGGCTTTGTATCTACCTATTTTTATTTGGTGTTAACGTTTCGAGAGTATAGCAAGTACAAAACATATGTGGAAGCTAATTTCTCTCAGGCTGACCAACTGAAATTTACCTGGCTGCGCAATATCCTTATTGCAGTTATCATTGGGTTTACGCTCAATTGGATGATCATCTTATTAGATGCTTTTGTGCTTCCAATGACGTATCGACAGTTCTGGTTTTCCCATTTGGGGGTTGCCATCTTGATCTACTTTCTAAGCATTTTGGGCTATTCTTCACGGCCTAACCCAAGGGTGAAGTTGGCTTTTGATCCGACTACTATTTCACCAGCCCCCACTTCTTCTACGGAGCTCGATGCGGACTTATTACCCATTAAGGATCGCTTAGCCAAGTTGATGAAGCAAGAGCACCCTTATCTGAATCCTGAGTTGAATTTGAAAGAATTGGCGCAAGGCGTGCGCGCTACTCCCAGCCAGTTATCAAAAGTAATCAATAGTGGATTTGGGAAAAACTTCAATGATTTCATCAATGAGTATCGGGTGGAGGCGATTAAGGAAAAGCTGAGGGCGGGGGAGGCGGAGCTACATACCCTGATGAGCATCGCCTTGGATTGTGGGTTTAATTCGAAAGCTACGTTTAATCGGGCGTTTAAGAAATTTACGGCGCAATCGCCGAAGGCGTATTTGGAGGGGTTGTAGGTGCCCGCAAGACCTTGGAGGTTGACTTGTACAAACTAGAAAAAACCTCCAAGGTCTAGGCCTCAAACTAGGAAAAACTTCCAAGGTCTAAGCCCGCCAAAACGGCCCTTATCTGCTCTGGCTGGATGGGTTTAGTCAGATAATCCTTCATACCCAGCGCCAGGCACTTTTCGCGCTCGCTGGGCTGTGCATTGGCGGTCATGGCTACGATAGTGGGCGGGTTGGGAGTAGTAGTGGCCAAAATTTGCTCAGTAGACGCTAAGCCATCCATTACTGGCATTTGAATATCCATTAGTACCAAATCGAAGGGATGCTCCTGGCAAAGGGCTAGACCCTCTTGTCCATTATTAGCAACTTTTGGCTGATAGCCTTCTTTTTGTAGAAAGGCCTGGATGACTTTCTGGTTGATTAAATGATCTTCTACGATGAGGATATTTAGTGGGAGACGTTGCCCCAAGGGTATTTCTTCTTTTTGGGGGATAGCCTCCTTTGCTGTGGGGGCAGGCTTACTTTCCAACTTAAAAGGCAAGGTAAAATAGAAGGTAGCGCCTTTATCGGGTATGCTTTGTACTTTCAGTTCTCCCCCCATCATGTTGATCAAGCGTTTACTAATGGCTAAGCCCAAACCTGTCCCACCATAGTTGCGTGAAGTCGATGCATCAGCCTGATTAAACGGTTGGAAAAGTTGGGCCAGTTGATCGGCCTTTATACCAATACCAGTATCTGAAATACGAAAAGTAATACGGCAATCCTGAGCCGTTTTTTGTAAGATCGTAATGCCAAGATGAACCCTGCCCTGGGCGGTAAACTTGATGGCATTATCTAATAAGTTGATCAGCACTTGCCGGAGCTTGGTTGCATCGCCCAATAATGGCAAAAGTGTGTCATCCACAACATCTACTTCAAAGCGTAGTTTCTTAGTTTGGGCTTTGGGCTGCAAGAGTAGCTCCACCTCTCTCACCAATTTAGATAGCCCGAAAGGAGCTTGCTCGACCAGCATTTTATCAGCTTCAATTTTGGAGAAATCCAAAATATCATCGATGAGCCTGAGGAGATGCTCACTACTACTTCTAACCACTTGGGTATACTCCTGTTGCGCTGGTGATAAATCTGTCTGCTCCAGTAGGTGCGTCATTCCAATAACGCCATTCATAGGGGTACGAATCTCGTGGCTTACATTGGCCAAAAACTGAGATTTTGCTTTATTCGCTGAGTCCGCTTCTTCTATCGCTTGACGGAACCTTCCCGCAAAGCGTTGAATCATGTAGACCACCTTGAAGGAGATAAAGCCGAGCGCAGTAAATAGATACAACTGCTGCGAAATGACGATGGGGGTTCGGTTATCGATAACAGCTTCTGCACAAAGGGCAATCAGAAAAGTATAGCCAAGGCCCAACCAGAAATGTTTCCAGAAGTCTTCCAGCATGGCACTAATAATGAGGTAGACCCCATATAAAATACTAAACACAATAACAAAATGTGAAATAATAATAAATTGGGTAAAGAAGCTAGAAGGAGTGAACAACAATAAAATAAGCACACTTTCTATAGCAATCACACCATACAACGCCCATCGACCGGTACGCTTAGGGAAAAGACTGGCCACAAAGCCCCAAAACATAATCATACAAAAGAAAATACCAAAGTACTCCAACCGAATCGATACCCAGTACTTAAGATTTGGGAATAAGCCATGCAAGGCATAATCCTCCGTACCCATAATCCGATAGGCCAGCCCAAGGCAAAACATAGCGAAAAATAGACTCGCCCAGTCCCACGGCTTCCGGTTGGCAATGAACAATCCAATCAAAACCAACCCACAAAAGAGTATAAAACCGGTAAGAAAATAGGTAAACGCCAAGGTCG
>JBCCRH010000240.1:0-9262 GCA_039208045.1 Bacteroidota bacterium | reverse complement strand
GGCACTTCCAACCCCACAACCGAAACGCCTATCCGATTACAAGAAATCGCTGCTTTTAGTCCTTTCGCTACTTTTTTAGCGAAGACCATCAGGCCAGCTAGTAGCTCATCTTCCAAATCGAAGTAGTAATCGACCTCTTGTTTAGGAATGACCAAGGTATGCCCTTTGGCTAGCGGCCGAATATCGAGAAACGCATAAAAGTGATCATTTTCTGCAATCTTATGAGAAGGGATGTCTCCATTTACGATTTTAGTAAAGATGCTTGCCATGAGTTGGAAGTTTTAGGTAGTTGCTAGCCTACAGAAATATCTGTTACTTCAAATTCTAGGTTTCCTCGTGGCGTTTCTACCACAGCAATTTCACCTACTTTTTTTCCTAGTAGTCCCTTACCCATCGGAGAAGTCACAGAGATTTTCTTTGCCTTTAAGTTGGCCTCTGTCTCTGAAACTAGTTTATAAGTTACTTCCTTCCCGTTCTTTACATTTTTAATTTTTACGTTGCATAGCACAGCAACCTTCGAGGTATCAATAGTGCTTTCATCTAAAATCCGAGCTACCGCTAGGCGTTTCTCCATATCGTTAATCTTCGCCTCTAGCATCCCCTGCGCATCTTTTGCTGCATCGTACTCTGCATTTTCTGATAAATCTCCTTTCTCGCGCGCCTCGGCAATCGCTTTTGCTGCCTCTTGTCGTCCCACTGATTTTAGGTGATCTAAATCTTCTTTTAGTTTTTTGTAGCCTTCTGCCGTCACATAATCAATTCTTGCCATAGCAGTATATTTTAATAAGTAATGAAAAAATACGTGACCTTTGAAACAGATAGGAGCTACGACGCCCAATCTCAAGCATGCTCTACTTGAAACCAAAATCTGTACCTGATGTATCCTCTTAGGAAGATCGCTCTGACATATCAAGAGCCTAGGTATACCAAAAGTCGATGTATAGTGGGTCAGGTTCCATTCTTTTTCTATGCCCCGACACTATACTAGAAAAGGCAAGAACGCTTCCACGGATGGAAACGTTCTTGCCTATCGAGATTACAAATCTACATAAATCCAATCAATATGTCAAGTGATTGGATATCAGTTACCTTAGATATTGATTCGTACTGAAAAGTTGTGTGTACCATTCCAAACGCGCGTTTGGCGGTAAGCATAATCAATACCTAAACGTAGATTTTTATTTTCTTTACTTAACGGAATTTCTACAGAAGCCCCTGCGCTTAAACCCTCATAGATAGGTGCCGTTATAGGGTCTTCTGACCCTACTTCATACTTATAACCTCCCCGAATCATAAAGATTTCCTTCAAGGAGTATTCTACACCACCACCGATTTGATCCTGCGAAAAGGAATTAGCGGTAAAGTTACCAAGTACCGTCAGGCGGTGAGTAGGCCCAAATAGGAAATCATAGGATAAGCCCAAGTTCAGTACAGAAGGAATTTCAAAATCTTCTGCACGCTGGTTAAATGTCAATTCAGAACCATTATCATTCGGACTAGGGCGTTGCACGGCCAGACCTTGCCCTCCAAAGCGCATCCGAGAACCTACATTACGTAAGGAAATTCCAAATTTGAAGTTATCTTTTGGCCCGGTTACGTACTGCACCCCTGCATCAATGGCAATACCAAAAGCGTTCAAATCTTGAATAGACTCTGAGATTCCTCGGAAGGTAAGTCCTACAGATACCTTATTCTCAAAAGTGTAGGAATAGGAAAGTCCAATATGAAAGAAAGCAGGTGAGAAAGTAGTACCTGTCCCTTCTGGTTGGTCTGTGGTAGTTACGGGAATATCCCCGAAGTCAAGTGACATCAAGCTTACGCCAATAGCACCATTCCCTACACGCTGTGCAAAGCCAGCAGCATTCATATTGATGCCTGTACCTTGCAAGTAAATCGCATTACTTACCAGGATTTCGGTTTGGTTGATTCGCGAAAGCCCTGCCGGATTCAGGCGTAGCGCTTCTACTCCTGTAATCATAGAAGTAGTCATGGTATGCAAACCCGCTGAGCGTGCCCATGGGTTCATCAGTAGCTCATAGGCTCCTGCTTCTCCCTGCCGATCGGGGTTGCCAGCCCATGCTGTAACACCCATCATCAGCACCAATCCAAGAGCAAATATTTTGTAGAATAACTTATTCATAGATTTCTAATTTTCTTATTGATAGCAACTGAGCAGCTTTCTGCCTTAGGCGGAAAGTAGCTCAGTTGCCTAATTATTTGCTTACAGACCTGATGGGTCAAATTCACGATTCACACCAAACCACTTGAGCGTGCGCTCACCGAGGCCATCCGCTGCTACATGGATTAAGTACACCCCACTCGCAATTGGAATACCTCTACTGTTTTTCAAATCCCACTCTAGGGCAGGTGTAATCTGATTAAACTCGATGGCACGGTTCGTTCCTTCTGGCACAGAAGGTATTTCATCACGCACATACTGACGGATAAACTTGCCATCTAGCGAGTAAATCGTAACCGTACATTTTGGTGGTAGATTCGTGATCTTTATAATATTAGTAAACTTGTCTGGCTCATAATCTGAGAACCCGTAGTATGGGTTGGGTACCACATTGATCTGATCCAATGCTTCGTCGATTCCTACTGCATCTAGCTCGTCGGCAGAGAAGCCTTCCAGCGTGAAGCGATAAGCAGGGTGGCTGCCGTTTGAGCCATCACCAGTACGATCATCGAAGTCCGCGGTTGAAGGATTAATCACCTCTTCTGCTAGATCCTCCTCTACTCGGAATGGATCATTTACTCTTAAGCTTAGTGTCAGATCATTTGGAATCAAGCCATCACTATAACTGGTAAACTGCGCTTCAACATCAGTGAGTGGGAAACCTGTCCAAGCAATATCCTTCACTGCAGAAATCTTTAGGAGCGATGTGGGCTGCGAGGGATCTAGTTGCGTTCTCATGAAAGCACACTCATCGTAAGGCGTTCTAGTTACATATACCATATGCTGACCACCAGCTACAAAATTGAATATAGTAAAAGTTGGATCGCTACCTTCAAGGAATGGAATGAAGGTTTCGGCAGTTGGATTAAACATCATATCCCTACCATTAGGTGTGTAGCGTCCACTGTAAAAGCCAAATATAGGATCATCACTTAAGTCCGTATACAGGGAGTTTTCGCCAAAGAAGATATTCAAGCGCTGGCCTGTCTCCACATCTACAGCATAACCAGGGAACCAACCCATTCCTTCACCAGGATCTTCAGTATCTATATCAGGTAAGCCATCACCATCGTTATCAAACTTGGTTACATTAGGGCTGGCACGTAAATCAAAATGTGTACGACCTCCTTCTGTAAAAGTAAATCCATCGTTTTCGTAACTGGCATTGGCTGTTTCAATTACTACGCAGCGGCTCCATAAATCTTTATTGGAAGTGAAAACGATGTCTACATTCGGTAGATTGCTTAGTCTGGCAAGAGGCTGATTCCGCACTACTCCCCCACCAGTCTGATCACTCCAGGCTGGCCCAATATATCCAAACTGAGCCACATCACTAGGCCGATTTCGGTAGTCAGTTAGGGCATAAGGCATAAAGAACCCACCGGCAATATTGGTTAAGTCTTGATTAGGATCAAGTGACTCGTCTTCCCCTCCTAACTCTGTCAAGGCATAATCGAATATCCCTGCTAGAGTAGCGTTGTTAGTATCCTCTACTCCTGCCAACCATTGTGGTCCAGATGCATCAGCATAGGTAAAGGAAGAACCTATTACGCCGTTTCCAAATACTCTCAGTTCCTGACTAGCTACATCCTCCACTTGTCCTAAAGTAATGGAGAATCCATATTGCTTAATGAGCTGCTCATTCAATTCTTCGATCGTTCGTCCAGAAGTAATAACGTCAGCAGTAGGATCACTTAGGTTGGTCAATTGCCATCTCGCTGTTGCTTCAAGTTCTGTATCTTCTAAGTTACTATCAATAATTTTTAGCTCATATTCTCCATCCACTACATCCAATGGATTAAATACTTCAATATCAAATGGCCCAGAGTTTTCTGCGTATACCACTGGGGTAACAGAAGCAAAACGCTCACCTTTTGCAAACTCCGTTTCCAAAGTCGCTTTATAGTCATCTGAAAGGCGTAAGAATTTACCTCCATTACCTAAACCATCTGTCCGCGTGATCTCAACGCTGGAACCAAAAGAGGCATTTAATTTACGATCAGTGATCGGACGTGGAATAACCGTGTAGAACCCAAACTCTCCATCACCAATATTACGGTCACCTTCCAAGTATGGAATACGTTGTCCTGTTCCTTCACCACTTGGATCGAAGGGCTCATACTCATTGAAAGCATAGGCCACTGCCACGAAGTAGTATCTTTTATGATTGATCAACCGACGATCTCCTTCTGCAAACTGATCTTCTGTAATTCGGAAGGTAGTGCGTATTCCTTCATTGGCACCATCTACCTGCTCTACCGGTATAAAGAACTCATTCTCCGTTGGAGTATCTTCTTCATTCAAACCTTCCCAGTTAAATAGCTTACCGATGTTATTCTGTACATCTGTTTGGAAGACTAGACGTACCTTATCTGGATCGTCACGCTCATCCTGAAAACTCACACTTGGGCCTGCTAATTGGTACACTTGATAACCTTCAAAAACATACTCATTATCCTCCTCACCTTCAGGTATAGTCAAGCCTTCTTCCATATAAGACTCAAATGGATTATTAGTATTTTCTATCAAGGTATCATTTGTCAAGATTACAATCAATTCTCGATCTAACTCAATGAAGTCCATATCTGGTGCATCTGGCCCACGGGTCAAAGCAAAGCAGTTGTCAAATAATGACTGAGCAATATCATCAGCCTGCTGTAATCTACGTATACTTGGGCAAGGATAGTTCTGATCCGGCACCCATACTACTCCAATAATCAACTCATTAACAGCACCAGGATCTAGACGGAATGGTCCTGAAGCTTGTACCGTACGACGATCTCCTGGAGGCAGGCTCTCTCCGCACATCGACCAGCCATTAGAATTTGGAGGATCGACGAAAGCAAAGTCAATTTCTTCATTCGTATCTTGGTAAGCATCTCCACCAAAGGTAAAAGGTGTCCCATCTCTCCAAGTACCAGAGAGGTAGTTGTAGTATTCTATTGTTGTATTAGGGTCAATCGTACCTGGTGGAGGAGTAGGAGGAATATTATTGTTGAAGTAAGTGAATGAAGACATTCCAATCTCATCACCATTCTCATCAAGTGGACCACGGAAGTAGTCTACCCCTAAAATAGGTACATCATCACAATACGTATTAATACCCTGTGGACAATCACACCCTGCCTGCCCATCGAGTGCATCTTCATTGTACACATAGGCCAAACTTCTACTTACATCACAACCGATATAATCGTCTGTATAACATCCTAAATCTGGATCCACCCACATGGCAAAGAAAGTACTATCAATACTTTCGATGGCCCGGTTGATCAGTTTGTAACGCTGAAAGGTCATATTATTTACCTCATCGTTGGTACGATAGGCGAATGCTTGGACTTGTATCTCCATTTGGATAGGCGTTTCACTACCCGTTTGCTCATGTACGTTACCTGCATCATTATATACCCAAAAGATCATTTGATCCGGATATTGTGGTTCGTTACAACCTCTAATCTCAATAATCGGATAATCCCCATCATCTGGCTCATACAGTCCATTACCATTCTGATCCCAAAAACCAGCAAGGCCCTGATTCGTATTCGGTAAATCATAACCGATTTCTTCAGCAAAGAACTGATTACCACGAGCTGGCCATTGCTTGATTTGAGCAGGTATCAAATTAGGATCATAAGGCTCCCCACGCTCTAGTGCTTGATTATACTGCGCTAGGTGCAAATCAATATTCTCCGCATCTACCACAAAGAAGCGATCCCATTGTGCACACACCGCTAGATTTGTACGCCCTGTCTCTGGATCTAAAGGTCCTGGATAAAAATCCGATTCACCAGTAGACGTACCGTATGTCTGAGCTGCAATTTTTAGTGCTCCAGAAGGATCAACTCCACCTAGCCATACCGCACCAGCGAAGATAGAAGAACGCTCTGGTACCCCAGGAGGCACATTAGGTACTACATAACGGCCATCACCAGTACCATCCCACCAGACATCACCACCAGCTAACAGACGAGCCTGTACATTATTGATCTGCATGTCAATCTGCGCCTTGGCATTGGTACAATCCGTCCTAAATTTTACACGCTTATCTTTTTGTGGCTTTTCCGCATTCGGGTTAATGTGTGCACTACCTATCGTAAGCATACATAGTCCCAGAAAGGTCAACAGCCAGGATTTTAAATTTTGCATGACGAGTTTTAATTTTTAATAATAAATTCATTTGCTGCATGGTTCTTTCCCATCATTTGCAGCTCTTCAAATATAATATGCTTAGAAACTAATAATTGTTCCAACAAAGATTCTTCTCGGCAAGGAGAAGTCATTTGGGTTCAAAATGTTCCACTGGTAAGAAGCCAAATAAGATTCTAGCTGACGATTTGAATTCTGAAAAGTCGAAATCTGATCTTGACCAAAAGAAGATTGTAAGAATCCATCATCTTCAGCGGAACCAGTTACAGGGTAAACATCAATTACATTTCTACGGTCAAGTAAGTTAGAAATCCGACAGTACACATTGACATTCAAATTGTCCTTAAAGCGGAATGACTTATCCACTCGGAGATTTAGGGTGAAATTCCAAGGCTTGCGCGCGCCATTCAATCCACCAATAATTTGAGAACCGCCAAATTCTTCTGGCGTCAAGTTTTGCGTATATGGGCGCCCAGAAACTGCAATAGCCTGTAGGTTTACCCCTGCATTAGCAAAGATATCTTTTCCAAATATGCGAGGCCCATTGTAGCGCTTACCTGAACCATATCGGTAATCTACTACCAAATTAAAGCGATGACGCTCGTCAAAACTTAGTGGGAATAACGAACGTATGATACCACGATTGGTTAATCCTCTTGAAGAACTCACATCAGAGCCAGTACCGTCTGCAAACTGCAAAGCGTAGTTTGCTGTCACTTGTACATTATTCGTTCTACGTAAATCGTAATTTACGTTGAAGCCTTTCACCGTACCAAAATCAATATTATCAAAGGTAGTATAGGACGTAATTACAGGTACAGGGAAGAACACCCGCTCCTGAATCATATCACGCATTTCTTTATAGAAAGCAGAAATTTTCAAGGCAGAAGCATTAGATAGCTTTTGTTGGAAACCTACTTCGTAATCGATAGTACGCTCAGGGCGCAGTGCAGGATTATTCTTTAGCTGCGTTGCCGTTTCAAAGAAGTAGAAATAATCAAGCGGTGTCGCAATGGTATTAGAAGGTGGGCGCTGCACCAAGATGTCGTAGTGTGCAAAGAAGTTTGCTTCATCAGAAATTGGGAAAGAAAATGCCATACGTGGCATCACATTTACCTGTACTTCATAATCTTCAAAAGAAGCATCGGTATTAAATCCTTCCTGCTGAATGTAAGTAGGTTCTTGTGCTCTTTCATCCACATATTTTGGATTTAAAACCTGTCCTCCAAACTGTAGCGCAAAGTTGTTAATTGGTGTTCCATCTGCTGCAAACCAATCGTCGCCATTTCGGTAAGCAAATACATCATCATTATTACCATCAGGGTCTACTAAGTACACCTTATAGTCATCACCTACACCACCTGGCTGTGGCGTGCCAGCCTGAGCATGGAAATCGCCAGCCCCTTGGATATCATACAACGAATAAGGATCCTTTAATACTTTCGTATTAGCATCATAGCGATCAATACGTACTCCCAAGCGGAAGATAATATCACGGTAGGTGAATTTATCTTGAATGTATAAGGCCTGATAGATCGGTCTATTGGGAGCGACAGGGAAGGTGCGCAGTCCCGTTTCTGGATCTCGCTCAGTAAAGAAATCATCAAATGTTCCATCAAATTGATTACCCAGATAATCGTATCCGTAATATCTCAATAAGTCAAAGTCATTGAGCTCTCTAGCAGAAAACATATCCAAACTCAAGTCATCAGGATTGATGCCGTCTACATTTACGTAAGTGTCTAAGCCCACACCCAACAAGTCACGTACAGACCGGAAAAAAAGGTTGTTAGGCTGTTCTGATAAGTCTAAGCCGTAAATATTAGCCGTTTCTGGCTCTTCTTGCCCCGCTACCGGAATATCTACTGTACCAATAGGTGCACCAATAGGTACTCCTTCTTGATCCAATGCTACTCCGTTGATGTGCGCATTAGCCAACTGGCGAGCTACTATCCATAGCTCTCTTGGATTCACTTCATATCTACGATTGAAGCGTTGCTCATACCAGAATCCAATTTGGATAGAATGGCGCCCTTTCTCTGTACCTCCTGGGAGTAAATCAAAAGAGAAATTTCCATTAAATGTGTATAAGTCATCTTGTCTAGTTCGTGCCAAATTCAACACAATACCAGGTTGTGTATGAATATTATAAGCGTTGGTAAACTGCGAAATAAGACCGTTTTGAGCGTTAAATAATTCTCTTGTAATAATATTATCGTTACCCTGCAAGGCAGGAAGGAAGAAATCACCAATTTGACCATTTAAAGGCTCTCCTTCGGGTACATTTAGTACATTATTAAAGTTAGAAAGTACCGGATTGAATGGACTAGGCGTGTAGCCTCGAAGGACTGGTCGGTTATCACTGTTCAAAAAGGGTTCCTCTGGGTCTTCTGTCGTAGTGAATGAAGGAATCCATTCGATATCAAAAGTACCATAGTGGCCATACCTGAAATAGTTGTCACCATGACGAACATCGGAAATCGATACATCCGTACGTTCAAACCCAAACTGTAAGGTGTATACTGCATTTTGGATAAAAGAACTCTTTCTTGCCCTAGCATCTTCTGAATCACTAGAGCTTCCTCCGCCTAGGCGATGGCGAAAACGAAAGTTTCCTCGCATCAAAGAGTTGTCCTGATAAGGATTATTGTGAGAATTCAATACTCTCCACCCATTGGGAGTCAAGCGATTCCTCCGATCGTTGATGGTACCAGTAAGTGTTACATCAATAGCATCACTTAGACGGGCATCTAACTTGGCAGTCAAATCGTAGCGTCTAAATTCCTCGTTCGCTCTTGCATCTAGTATTCTTACATCATCATTTGTTAAGGTTTCTGAAGCCGCTAGTGGCGAACCACCAGATAGAATCACTGGATTAGCCTCTACCTCTGCTAACGACTCATCCGTTATTTGATAGATGGGTACTGCTGAAGGATC
>JBCCRH010000239.1:0-9270 GCA_039208045.1 Bacteroidota bacterium | reverse complement strand
CTGCCGAGCTAGACCAGTTTCAGGCCACAGGAGCCATGCTACCCGGCATCGCGCCGTCTTTTGATTGCGGCTTGGTTAGCACACATTACGCACCTAACGCACAAATTCAGATTTACCCTAATCCCGCTAGCCATTGGATTCATCTCCAGGCAACAGTACCTATAAGGGAAATTATCATACACGATCAGCTTGGGAAACTGATCTTCCAGCAATCATCTCCCACGGAGAAAGTAGATGTAAGTTTTCTTCTCTCTGGAGTCTACTATATAGAAGTGCGCACGGATAATTATTCTACTACTAAAAAGATGCTGATAGAATAAGTGCTAATCTAAGGGGCAGAGGAAGAATTTCCTTCTGCAATTTCTTTTTTGGAATTCGAAAGGATGTTTAATAACGTCTCTTCATTTAATGGCTCGATATCTTACATTGACCAATGTCCTACAAATGACGCCTAAATGTCGACCCATTTTTTTGGAATGTCCATCATTGGAATAGAATATTGAAATCGCTTTTGATCAGTATGGAAAAGAGCATGTTTGGTAAACAACTTATCAAAGTTCGAGAATCTAAAGGCTTGACCCAAAAGGAAGTAGCCGAGAAAAGTCAAGTGGCTGTTCGCACGATTCAGCGGATAGAGGCGGGGCTAGTTACTCCGAGGTCCTCTACTATCAAGCTTATTGGCAAAGCCCTCGACTTTGATTTTTTTGCGCCAAGCACTCCTCCCCCAGCTGAGCGAAAACGCCGCACGCTGTTGTGGTATTTCTTTGATTTGTTCAATCTAAAAACCAATCCAATGAAAAAGATTTCAATTCTCTCTGTAGCTGTTTTTATGATGGCCTATTTATTTATCAACCTTAGTGCCAATGCCCAAGCTAGCGATCCTTTTCCAAAGGAAAATTTTGTCGTCGAGCGTAATGATGATGGCTCCCTAAAGCGAGTAGAAGTTGTCTTTGCGCATGAGCTTACCTTGGATAGTTTGGTGCATTTTAAAAAAGAGTCACAAGATATTGGCATTACTCTTCATTATCAGACCATGGAGTTTGATACCAATCAACTTTTAGTAAAGCTATCCTGCAATATTATGTGTGATGATGGTATTGGAGGTGGATTTTCTACCCGAAGGCTAGATGAATACCCTGAAAGTCACACTGGTTTTTGCCGGGACTACACCCTAGGAGGTAAAGACGATATACTCCGTACTGGTGATATTCGCAAAGGTAAATAGACTATTTTGGGCGTGCCTCCAAGCGCTCGCAGAGCATAACCAAAGCGAGCGCTTGGAGTCGGGCCATCCGGCACTCTCTCCCCCTCCACCGATAGCGAAGCGGCGCTGAAGAATCAGTGGAGGGCTCGTTCAAACAACGCCTCCTGTCCCTCACGCGCCTAGCTAACTGAGCGGAGCCAAAGTTGCTCACTGAGCGGAGCCGAAGTGAGCATCCAAGAACCCCAACGTCGCCCGCTCGTGCCAGTACCGATTCAACCAGTAGGACTCCGCAAAGCCGATATGACCGCCAAAATCAGGATTGAGGAATTCAATATGGGGATTGGCAGCGCAGATGTCAGTAGGATGGCAGCGCGGGCTGAGGAAGGGGTCGTCCAAGGCATTGAGCAATAAGGTGGGGTGCTTGATGGAGGATAGGTAGTAGATGGAGCTACTTTTGCGGTAGTAGTCAGTAGCATCTTTGAAACCGTGGATGGGAGCGGTGTATAGGTCGTCAAAATCGCGGAAGGTTTTGGCAACTTGTAGTTTTGGCGTGAGCGGCTGCAGCTCTGGAAAATGCTCCATCTTGGCAAATACCTTGCCCTTGAGCTCTTTCATAAATTTCTTCAAATACAAATTGGAATGATCTTCCCAACGGTTGCTCGACTCTTCCAAGTCGCAAGGCACTGAAATGGCTACTACGGCTTCTAAGTTTTGAGGAAGGGCTTCCGATTCTCTTCCAGCAGTCACTAGCGCCAAATTGCCCCCCAAGCTAAAGCCCAGCAACAGCATTTTAGCGTAAGCGCCACCTACATGCTCCAGTACCGCCAATACATCGTCTGATTTGCCAGCGTGGTAGGAGTAGACTTTTCGATTAGGTGCTCCACTGCACGAACGGAGGTTCATCACCACAGCGTCCCAGCCCACTTGATTGAGTTGCTGTGCCATGCCTTTTACATGAAGTGATCCACTACTCCCTTCTAAACCGTGAATGAGTACAGCCAAGCGGTTACTTCCCGTTTTGGACCAATCCAAGTCTAGGAAATCCCCATCGGCCAATTCTAGACGTTCGCGCTGGTAAGCAAAGCCACGGATGGGGCGCAATACATTCGGGATTACGGTATTCAAATCTGCATTCTGGAAAAGCCAGGGGCATTTATACGCACTCATAACACAACATATTAGGTCAAAATCAAAAAGAGGATTTGTGCAATCACAATTTTAGAGATCAAAGCTAAGGGAAACATCATCGCAAAACCAGCCTCTGGGATGCGATTATTCGACTTTGAAGTCGCAAAATCTAATATAGCAGGCTGATTCGCTACCATCCCCATCAATAAACTAAAGGGCAAGCGAATGAGCTTGTAGCCCACTAACAAAATGGCGAAGGCAGTAGCTAAACTAATAATCGCACTCGCCACAAAAATCCAAATACCATCCAATGAAATGCTTTGTACAAAAGACGAACCCGAGCGCACCCCAATTGCCGAAAGGAACAAAATAAGCCCCATTTGCCGTAAGGTAACATTTGCACTGTAAGGTAACGACCAGACGATAGGCCCTGTTCGCCGCAAGGCACCCAAGGCCAGAGCTACCACAAGCGGCCCTCCTGCATAGCCCAGCTTAAAAGAAACATCGCTACCCAACGAAAAATCCACGCTCCCCAGCACCAAGCCCAAACCAATCCCCAAACCGAAAGAAAACAGGTTCACCTGACTTGCCGCCTGATACGAATCGCCAAAATATTGCGAAAGCGCCTTCAAATCCTCCCGCCGAGCAATGAAGCGGATGCGGTCGCCTAGTTCTAAAATAGTTTCTCCCCTCGCTAGCATTTCCATATCGCCTCGCCTGAGGCGAGTAATGATCGCATTGTATTGCTCATTAAGCTGCAGCGAGGCAATCGAACGACCTGCTATTTTGGGATTCGACACAAAAATAGTGCGCACATCATATAGCGTTCGGTCGTAGTCTAAGGCCGTCTGTACCTTTTCGCCAAGTGTCTCTGCTGCAATAGCTATATCTTCTCGGTCTCCCACTATCATTACTAAATCACCGAGATTAAACACAATATCCCAATGACTAAGCAAGAGCCGACCATCTTGATAGGCACGACCAAAGGTGACATTCCAGTCGTATTCGCGAAGCACATCACGTAGCGTTTTACCTTCTATTGCCTTATTATTAATACGAACCGTTACACTTGTCAGGTCGCCTCCCACCGGAAAGCGCTTGCGCAACGCGCGGCGTTCTTGGTGGTAGTCAATTTTAAGTAGGCGTTCCATCACAATGATAGCGATCATCCCTCCTAGCACGCCCATCGGATACGAAAAGGAATAGCCAACGACTACTTGCTGCAACATGATTTTTCCCCCATCATCTCTAAAATTATTATTGATAGTGTCAATCACCCCAGCTAGAGCCGCTGTATTCGTAGTACTGCCAGTATATATCCCAGTAATCGTAGCCGCCGAAAAGTCGAACAGCAACCACAACAAACCTGCAATAACACCCGAAAAGAGCAAGGTAGAGAGGGTGAATATAAAGTCCCGCAGTCCATTTTCGCGATAAGCCTGAAAAAAAGCAGGGCCAGAGCTGAGGCCGATAGAGTAGACAAAAATAGAAAGTCCCAGCAGCAAAATAATCTCTGGAATATCAAGCTGAGGGTCCATTGCCCCAAAGGCTAAACCTACAAATAACACGCCAGCCACCCCTAATTTGCTCCCCCGAAAATTGATATTTCCGAATAGGTAACCTACTGATGCAACCACAAAAAGCAGCAGCAATGGATATTCCGCAAAGGTGGCAATCATATATTAGCTTATTAATTTTTGCAAAGATAACTGCCTTATCATTATACTATAACCTTGATTATTCAACTGGCTGAAAGAAAATAAGCGTATTCCCAAAGGGATCCGTAATACTCATCTCCCGATCATTCCAGGATTGTTCTACAATACTAGGGTTGTAATACTTATAGTCTTTAGCTGTTAGCTCCGCAAGGTACGTATCCAGGTCATCGCATGGGATGCGAATTTTGGTACCTGGTGTTCCATCGCCGTGGTGCTCTGATAAGTGTATAATACAAGCGCTTCGAGATAGCTGCTGGTAGCGCGGTGCATCTTCTGTAAAGCGGTGCGTCCAGTCTATCTTAAACCCTAGAAAGTCGATATAAAAAGCAATTGCTTTGGTTTGGTCAAAGCTTCTTAGGGTGGGTGTAGGTGGCTTCAAATTCATGCTTTGTGATTTTTACAGCAATTTAAGGTTTATTTGCATTTTCATAAGCCTTCCTCGGATTTTCATATTTACGGGGCTGGTTATTCCTGCTACTTTTGTGGTATACAAAGTAAAGAACTACAATACCATGAATCGCAAGAACTTTTTACGCAAAGCTGCCCTGGGTACGGCAGCAGCCCTCACAGGGGCAACTATTCTGAAAGGAAATAAAAGTACCTACGATAAACTCATGGAGCAGGTAGGCTTCAATCATTTACCAACTAATGAAATTACAACTATGAAAACCGTATTGCATAAAGCAGCTACTCGTGGTCACGCTAATCATGGATGGCTCGATTCTCATCATTCTTTCAGCTTTGCTAATTACTACAATCCAGAGCGCATGAATTTTGGAGTGCTCCGCGTATTAAATGATGATGTGGTAGACCCAGGCCGTGGCTTTGGAACCCACCCACACGACAATATGGAGATTATTTCGATCCCATTGGAAGGAGACTTGGAGCACAAAGATAGCATGGGCAATGAAGCCGTGATCAAGCAGGGGGATGTACAGGTGATGAGTGCTGGCACTGGTATTTTCCACAGCGAGTACAACAGAAATAAAGATCAGCAGGTGAAATTCTTGCAAATTTGGATGTTTCCAAATAAGCGAGACGTATCGCCCCGCTACGATCAAATCACCTTGGAAGGTGACAAATTGAAAAATCAGTTTCACCAAATCCTTTCTCCTAATCAGGACGATGAAGGCGTTTGGGTACACCAAAATGCCTGGTTCCACCTGGGAGAGCTAGAGGCTGGAAAACAAACCAACTACAATGTTAAGGCTAATGGCAATGGCGTCTATGCCTTCGTTCTCAACGGAAACGTTAGCATTAACGGACAAGCCTTGGAAGCACGCGACGGCTTTGGTGTATGGGATGTAAATCAATTGGAAATTACCGCAGATAGTGATGCCAAAGTACTCCTAATGGATGTACCCATGAGCATGAATTAAGATAACACGTAAAGCGTGGGAGCGCCTGTCCATTCATGGGTAGGCGCTTTTTTTGTGCCTGCTCTGGATACAACTTAAATGAGTAGTAGTTGTCTTAATAAAGGTCACTTTATTAACTAATAAAAGTATTATTCATGAAACGATTCTTTCCACTAGTCGTAATGACTTTTTTGGCACTTTTACTTACCAATACAGCTGATGCACAAGATTTTGATTTCCCTCAGGTAGATAAAAGTCCGATGGACATGTCTTACTATCCTGACCGTGCAGCTTTCCGTAATTTTGCAAAGACGGAAGCCGAAAAGCAAGCCAATGAGCCTGTTATTCGGGCGATTTATTCTCGCCCTAGCAAGAAAGGGCGTGCTATTTTCGGAGAGCTCGAGAAATTTGGAACGACCTGGCGGGTAGGTGCCAACGAAACAACCGAGCTGAAATTCTTTAAAGATGTTACCATTGGTGGTACGAAAGTGCCCGCTGGAACCTATACCCTTTTTGCCGTATTAGGCGAAAAAGAATGGAAGGTGGTGCTCAATACAGATTTATACGGCTGGGGTGCCTATGTGTATGATGAAAGCAAAGACGTGGCCAGTATCACGGTACCAACAGAGACCGTAAAAGAGCCTATTGAAGTATTTTCCATCATATTTGAAAAGGTGGACGATGGTGTCCACATGATTATGGGTTGGGATGATACAGTAGTACGCGTTCCGATTCAATTGTAATTTTCGATTTTTTAATACCATCTTTGCATGCCTGTATCGTCCAAATACCAGATGACGATACAGGCATTACATATTAGACCATCACTTATTCGACATGCAACTACGACCTACTTTTTATGCCTTGGCAATACTCCTTGCGATAAGCTCCAGCGCTTGCCAAAATGAAGCGACCGATCCATCTGAAGCTCCTACTTCCTCACCAGTTAGCACAGCAGCTATTCCTCAAAATGCTGTTTTCGACATCCCAGCTGCTAAGATCACCTATCGATTTAGCGGTGTAGAGAAGGGTACTCTCACCTTCTATTTCGATAACTATGGTAAGCGATGGGTGCGAGATGCAAGTTTTACTATTATGAGAAAAATTACTAAAAAAGAACGCCGGTTCTGGGATGGTACGCAGCAAGTTTTTTTTGAACAAAACGAAAGGCTCAACAAAGCTAAAGAAGCCGTTCGTACCTCTTCCAATAACAATAAGGCCATGTACTTTGGCAGCTTCTCAAATATGGAGGAAGCACAAATCACCAAATCAAACCGCTTCCGCAAGCTTACGGATGCTAAGATCGCTGAAAAGACATGCGCGGTATACACCACTGAATCTACAGGCCAATACTACTACATCTGGGAAGGGATTACGCTGAAAATGCGCAGCGATAGTAGAACTTTTCAGGCTACATCGGTAGAGCTAATTGACGAAATTCCTGCGGAATTACTGAAGGTTCCGGAAGGGTTTGAGGTCAAAGAGTAAGGCCTGAGTGTTCTATTCCGTGATAATTTGACCTATTTTTCTAGGAATTAGCCGGATTTTTTAGTGCTTCTGCTCTAGAGTTCTTAATTTTTTGTTAAAAAAATGAACAGACCTAGAATTCAACCTCCGCTAACGACTTACGACAAAACTATTGAAGTGATAGGCTGGATGGCGCTTTGTGCGCTAATCACCTTGCCAGCAATGTACTACGCCTCCCTACCTGACTCCATCCCTACCCACTTTGGCCCAGATGGAAGGCCCGATGCTTTCAGTAGCAAAATGATGATTTGGACACTCCCGATCATTGGCGGAATCACCTTTTTAGGATTGGTTTACCTAAATCGATTTCCGCACATTTTCAACTATTCCACCACCATCACCCCAGAAAATGCAGAGCGGCAATATCAGCTATCTACTCGCATGGTACGCACCATCAATGTAGTGACCACTGGTCTTTTTGTTTACCTCACCTATGGCACCATCCATACCGCTCTAGGTAATCAAGAGGGGCTTAGCGATTACTTTATCTTTATATTTTTGGGCTTAACCTTTATTCCGCTTATCGTTTACTTGGTTCAAAGAGGACAGCTAGATAGAAGATAAAATTTTGCGAGCTACTGACTATGAAATGAAGTAGCTTCTAAGTCTTTCGTATTTTCATAAATGTCTGCTAAGGGAAAATGGACATCCAATGTTCGTACATACAACTCTTTGTCCATACCCATCACTGTTCGCAGTTCCCAATGGGTGGCATCTGCTCGGTAGAGGATGTCAATGACTGGTTTGTACTGGTCAATCAGAATGTACTCTTTGAAGGAAGGTAGCGTGCAGTATTTATGAAACTTCCCTCCTCGATCATAGCCTTCTGTAGATTTGGATAGGACTTCCACAATTAAAGTAGGATTCGTGAGGGCATGGTTGGTCTTTTCTGCTTCTTCCACTGCTCCGCAGATGAGCATGGCGTCGGGGTAAACGAAAGCGTTAGCTTTTTCGATGAGGACTTTGACGTTACTACCTACAACAGTACAATCTTGCTTTCTGGTATAATTATGGAGTAAAACCAATACATTTCCGCCAATAAGGCTGTGATTTAGTGTGCTTTCTTCAATCGATACAATTTGCCCATTGTCATACTCACTGCGGCCTACAGCTTGCTCCTCAAGGGCTAGGTATTCATCAATCAAAAAATGAAGTTGGGATTGTATTACCATTGTATTTTCTATTAAATTCATCTGAAAATACAACTAATCTTTATTGCTAACAAACTATTATTGTGTAGCAACAAGAAGTTTTAGGGCCACACGGATTACAAACCTGCCCGATGCAGGCGGGTTCATTTAGCGCGTGCCTGGATCGTAAGTCTAGCCAACATCTACTAAAATTAATGAAACAAGGCATAGAAAAAAAGCTACACCCCTAGCTTCCCCTTCATCCGCTCCCAACGATACTTCCGTATAAAGGCCCCTTCTGCTTCGTTTACGATAAAGGCATCGCCCGCTTTTTTTGCTTCCGCAAAACCTTGCATGACGGCTAAAGTAGTAATACCATACGGCTGATTACGCAGTCCTGCTTTGAGGGCACTCAAAAAGGTGATCCACCAGCCGTAGCGCATGCGGTACATGGCGCGGCCCATTTTGCGCATTACGCGGCTTACGCCGGTAGTTTTGCCGCGAGGGCGGAAGTGCTTAATCCAGAGGTCTTGATCGGTCTGTACTTCCCAGCCATGGTAGCGGGCGAGCAGCTCGTCGACGGAGTCCCAGCCTACGGATTCGCGGAGGCCGCCGATAGCTTCGAAGCAGGCTTTGCGGTAGGCTTTAAAGGCACCTTTGACGTGGTCTTTATCGGCAAAATCTTCGTAGACCCACTCGCCGTTGCGCTGCACGACATTGACACCGCCCGCGATACCTACTTTGGGGTTGGCTTGGAATAGTTGGGCGACGCGTTCGAAATAGTCGGGCGGGAGACCTAGGTCGGCATCTAGCTTTACGATAAAATCGTAATTGTGTTGCTTGATATTATTAAATCCTTGGTAGAAGGCGCGTACAATTTTGGCGCCGGGCTGGTGCTTGGCTTCAGCGTCGGAGTCGATACGCTTGATCCAAGGATGCTGCTGATGGTACTGATCGATGAGCTGGGGCGTAGCGTCGGTGGAGCCGTCGTTGATGACGAGTACTTGCTGAGGAAGTAGAGTTTGGGCGACCATTCCATCCAAGGTATGGCCAATATTTTCAGCTTCGTTGAAGGCGGGTATGATAACGATATACTTCATGTATTCTTCAATAGTCGCACTAATGGTTGAATAGTATTGCCCCAGTAGTAGGTTTGATAAAAGGTATCTGGCGGCTCTGCTTTGGGCTGGGCCAGGAGCTGGGCT
>JBCCRH010000238.1:0-9310 GCA_039208045.1 Bacteroidota bacterium | reverse complement strand
GGTGCGTCCTCTTCCAGACCCAACGCCTTTGGTCGTATCTTTGGGTTCTGCCATAGCTATGCTGTAGATTTCCTTACAAAAGTATGCTGATTAATAGCAAATCTACCACTTTTAAGCCATGGAAAAAATCTATTTTACCAAGACTATGCTTGTAAAATAGATTTTATTAGGGCAGAGTGAAGTTGAAATACGCTGTAGTAGAGCGTAGCTGAAGCTTTAAGCAGAGCGTAGTCGAAATCCTCTGTAGCTGAGCGCAGTCGAAGCTACAGATCACTCAACTTCTTCTTCACCAACTCCACTGCCTTCAACTGCTCTTCAATTAACTTCTTGGTTGCTTCCTGTGACTGCTCGTTCTCTACAATATTTTCCTCCGCTTTTTTGATCCGCTCTTTTGCTTCTTCAATATTCTTATGGTAGCGCTTGTTGGCGCGCTCTAGCTTAGAGAGTTCCGATTGTATCTTTTTGAGCTTTTTCTCTTCGGCTTCCAATTCTTCATTCGTTTGGAATTTGGCCACTTCGATGCCAAAGCGGAGCATCATTTTTTCTGCTTCCGCATAGCGGTTAGGATGTTCAGCAGAAGCTAGAAAGGCGCCGCCAAGGTCAACCCAAAGGCACATTTCGGTATCTTCGCCCACCTCATCGAAAGTAGCATAGAGATCAACTGTATTGCTGCCACCAATAGCAGTTATTTCGGCATCATCTGAAAAATATTCATCCGTCTTGCGGATACGCTTGGTTTTGGTATCGTAAAAGTCCTTCACATAATCTTTCCAGACATCATCTACATCTTTGGCATCAACAGCAGGTAACATCATCGTTAGGGCAGGGTGAACGCCCTGGCTCATTTTTCTATTTTCTTGATCCACTTGTGCAATAAGTAGTTGGCTAAAGCTTAGCAGTAAAGCGAGAAATAAAACAGACTTGAAATTCATAAGGAGTGTTTTTTATTTTGGTGTTGTGACGTAGCTGATTAGATCAAGTAACGACTGTACTAGCATTTTGCAAAGGTATTTGCCGTAAGGCAGAAAGCTGCCATTGATCGAATATTCCAACGAAACAACAGAAATATAACAAAAATCTGCCTCGAACTACTTATTTTCCGCTACTCAAATTTTCACACTGCTTATGAATATATTGGCACTAGACGGAGTCGTAAAAACGTATGACAAGCATACGGCTGTCGACCATGTAAGTTTTAACGTACCAAAAGGCAGCATCTTTGGCTTGCTTGGCCCCAACGGTGCGGGTAAAACCTCGCTCATCCGCATTATTACCACCATTACCCGCGCAGATGAAGGCCAGGTTTTGCTCGATGGCGAACCCCTGAACAGCCGGCACCCCGAAACCATTGGCTACATGCCCGAAGAGCGTGGACTCTACAAAAAGATGAAGGTAGGCGATCACCTGATGTACCTGGCACAACTAAAAGGACTGTCCAAAAGCAATGCCAAAGCAGCGATCGACTACTGGATGGAGAAATTTGAGATTCAAGATTGGTGGACCAAAAAAGTGGAGGAACTTTCCAAGGGGATGCAGCAAAAAATACAGTTCATTTCTACTGTAGTACATCAGCCCAAACTATTAATCCTCGACGAACCCTTTTCGGGCCTAGACCCCATCAATACCAACTTGATTAAGGACGAAATTGATGAACTCCACCGCAATGGCACGAGCATTATTTTTTCGACCCATCGAATGGAACAGGTAGAAGAAATTTGTGAGCACATCGTCCTCATCAATAAAGGAAAGAATGTGCTGGAAGGGCGCGTCGCAGACATCAAAGATCAGTTTAAGCAAAACCTATTTAGTATACATTTTAGCGGAAGCTTACCCACAGCATTGCTAGACAAATACCAGTTGGTGCAGCAAAAAGAAGAGCAGGTGGTGGTGAAAGTAGAAAGTGAGCAGGCTTCGAATCAACTGCTGAGCGACTTCCTACAAGCTGGCGTATACATCCGCTCGTTCCAAGAAATTCTGCCTTCGCTCAATGAAATATTTATCCGTCAAGTAGAACAAGGAACTCCAAAAACAGCTACCCATGAATAAACTATGGCTCATCATAAAACGCGAGTACCTGACTCGTGTCACTCGTCGCTCGTTCATACTGGCGACTATCCTCACTCCGCTAGCTTTCGCCCTTTTCTTTATCGTCGTAGGCTTCATCTTCCAATACGAAAGTGACGACTCCAAGCGTATCGCCATCATCGATGAAGCAGATATGCTCAAAAAACGCATCAAAGATGAAGATAATCTCTATTTCAAATTTGTCGATGCCGATCTGGAAACGCTACGCTCCACCTTCAGCGAAACCGACTACGATGGCATCCTACGCATTCCGCCGCTGAAAGACCTACTTTCAAAAGAGCACACCATCTATTACTATTCCGACAAACAACCGACCCTCGACATCGAAACGCTCATCAAGCAGCGCATCCGACGAAGCATTCGAGACTACAAAATCGAAGCCCTAAATTTCAAAAAAGAAGAGCTAGATGCTCTAGATACCCGCATCTCACTCGATCCGGAGCCCATCGAGGAAACTGGAGAAGATGCCAGTAAAATCACTGGTGCCATTGCCGCAGTCATCGGAGCAGTGATGGGGGTAATTATGTATATGACCGTATTTATTTATGGCATGATGGTGATGCGAAGTGTGATGGAAGAAAAGACGAGCCGCATCGTTGAGGTCATGATTTCTTCGGTCAAGCCGTTCCAGCTCATGCTAGGCAAAATCATTGGGGTAGGGGCCGTTGGCCTGACGCAAGTCGCCATCTGGGCCATCCTCATTCCGAGTATCCTGTTCATTGTCAATGTGGTCTTCGGCTTTGATACCAGTAGCGCCATGGAAGCACAAGCCAGCGCCCCCCAAGTCGACCAAGAAGAGGCAGAAGCCCTAGCTATACAAGTGATTGCCGAGCTCCAAAACCAAAATTGGTGGGCCATTTTCCCCCTCTTCATCTTCTATTTTTTAGGGGGCTATTTCCTCTACGCTTCCCTATTCGCCGCCGTAGGTTCCGCCATGGGTGACGACCTTGGCGAGGGCCAATCGTTGACCATCCCGATCACCATTCCCGTCATTTTGGCTTTTTACATCATGTTTGTAGCCATCCAAGCCCCGAATTCCAGCCTAGCGGTGGGTTCTTCTATATTCCCGCTCTTTTCGCCCATTGTCATGCCCGCCCGCCTCGCTTTCGGCCCGCCCGCTTGGGAGGTCATCCTCTCCATGCTTCTCTTAGCAGGCACCGCCATCTTCTTCGTCTGGCTCTCCGGCCGGATTTATCGAGTTGGCATTTTGATGTACGGCAAGAAGGTGAATTTGCGGGAATTGGCAAAGTGGATGTTTCGGAGGGATTAGGGCAGCTAATCGCGCTATCCACTAAAACTCAGCAGGGCCAAGCGGTACAGCTGCCATAGGCTTCAAGTAGTCTTCGCTATCCACTCAGCCTTCTTGTAGCCTGCATCTGTTACCCCTTGGCCCTACTTCGTACCGTTTCTATCGCTGCTGCGAGGCCCCCCACAAAACCTTGGACGTTGACAAGTGCGTGCCTAGCAAAACGTCCAAGGTTTAAGCTCAGGAAACAGCTCAAATTAGATAACATTCCCACTTACGGCGTACTATGTAGCACTACCTTGCGCACTACTTTCCTCCCTTCCCGATCCATGAAACACAAAAAATACAAACCCGAGGCTCGTCCCCTCAACTCCAACGAAAGCCCCTCTTGCGGAGCAGCAAACTGCTCTAGCATCCGCCCCTGGCTATCCAGCACTAATAGCTGCTGCCAGGCATGGCCCTGCAACCCAGTAATCGTTACTTGCCCCGTGGTGGGATTGGGGAAGAGTTGTATGTCTGGGGAGGAAGTTATTGGGTGTTCAGTGGGGGTGGTGACCCAGAAGCAAGGCGAATAGCCACCTTCGAATGTATAATGAAAGCGGAGGCCATAGATTGTTTGCATTCCTAGACTCTCTACTTCTTTTTCAATACTTACTGGTGACCAGTCATCCAAAAGCGTATCGCGAGGCAGTGTAAAAGAAGCTGCACTTTGTACACTCAAGCAAGCAAAATAAGGGGGGATTTGATTAGCAGGTATTGGTCCTGCTACCTCCTCAGTTACATGATCTAGGATGGCGGAGCTACTTCGACAATAATCTGTGCTAAAAACTAAGCTATCCCAACGGACAGTTACTGGCCAATACTTAGCATGAGTATAAAAAATGACTGTATTCATAGATGGACAATTCTGCCAAGTAATTCCTGATTTAGTAATTACTTTTTTTCCTAAGTCACTACGACAAAGAACAGGTGGCGCATAGACAGCCGCTCTTACTTCAAACGTAGAATCAAAGGGTGCGGTGAGCGTTATCTCCCCGAAGTCTTCATCTTGACAATCACTAGCCAATTCATCATACCCAACAATAATAGAATCCCGATTCCCTATGGCATCTTCAAAATAAAAAGTGGTTTGAAAATCGGGTATAGTCTGGGCTTGTCCAGCAAAGTGGAATGCCAATTGAAAGGTAAAGCAGTAAAAGAAGAGCTGTTTCATTAGATACGGATTTAAGTCCTATTCCTCTCGTGATCTCGTCCTCTTGATCAGTGAAAATTGATCCAAAAATAAATACTGACGTTTTGCTTCGGCAGTGCGTTCAAAATTGCCCACCGTCAGATAAGTATATGGCTTTAGGGGCTTCCAGGCAAAGTGCAGTTTCTTCCATTCCCCTTTTTGGAGGGTATCCTTCGCCATGAATTGAGCAGAGAACTCCAGCATACCACACTGCTCCAAGTCGATCTTTTCCTCACTGAAATAGACCCCCAACTGGTAGGTATCCGATTCCCCAGGCGTCACCCAGAACTCCAATACATAGTATTCGTCAATAGCCAACGGCTCTTTCAATGGAATAGAAATATACTCTCTATAGGTCTGACAAATATTATATGGATAATTCGTCATAATACCCGCTAAGCACTGCCCATCCACCGGTTGCGGTAGCCGAAAAGTCTCGGGCAGCAAGCTGTTATCCTTGCGAATCCGATATACATCCGGCGATACATCAGTTGGACTAAACCAATCTTGTACTCGCCCATCAAAATCCGCACGGCTGGCACAGATTTTATCATCAGTTACTGCACTTACTGCCTCAAAACTGGGATTGGGAATCAAATTTTGGCCATCAGCAGAGAAGGTGATCGTTAGCAATATAGGAAGCAAGAAGTACCGTTTCATAGTAATTAATTTTACCTCCTAACGATTTTTTCCTGCAAAGCCACGTCCTTGTCCTCCTCCGTCCTCCCAAACTCCCCAACCCTCAAACCCCCAAACTTTTATAAACCACATTAGTCACATAAGGGCACATAAGAGTCACATTAGTCCTAACCTCCTCCGTCCTCCAAAACCCCCCAAACCAAATCCGTCACCCGTCACCCAAAACTCTCCAACTCCTCAACTCCCAAACCCCTCAACCCCCAAACTCCCCAAAACCTCCCCTACTCCCCGCACCCAATCGGCGACCCATCCGGCATTGGCAAAGGCTTAGGCAGCTCAAACTGTCCAGGATTAGTTAAAAATTGATCGATAAGGTAAACCAGGTATCTACAATGGTCATTTTCTTCGGCATTAAATCGAAGGACACCACGCGTTCTTTTGATCTCCAAAATTTCGGAAACCACAGCAGCTTTTACCTGAGGCATCACCTGCTCATCGCCAGCCAAGCGGAGCAGTTGGTTGAGCACATTTACTTCCACCATACGAGCTAAGGTTTTTTCATAGGAAGTTAAACCTTTTCGTCGTGCCACTTGGCCGGTAATTTCATCAAGGTATTGGCTCAAGGACAAGGTCAAATTAGTGCGGCTATTACGACTATGTTGTTCCACCATTCGAGCTAAGCGATGATGCTCCAACATAAAACGAATGGTATGCGCTGCTGAGCTTTCAGCTGCTGCAATTGGGTCGAAGGTCAGGCCAGTGCGCGTTTTGAAGAGTTCTCGATCACGGTTGTAGCCAGGAGGTTGCGGCGGAATGAGGCGTATAATACGCTCTGGAATAGCTAAGAAACTAGGCTCCAATGTGCCCAGTAGCGCAGTCATCGCATCTCGCTGTCGAATTACATCGATGGGCCTAGGTGCAGCTTGTCCGTCACCACGTACATTGTAGCTGTAATCCACTCCTCCGATTACCTTAGCAACTGCTTCTACCTGATAACGGTGCGACAGATATAGGGGTACAAAGACATTCTCCAAGGTAGCCATCGGAGCGCCCACTGGAATATTTTTTTCACTAAAATTGGCTATTGCTTTTTTGCGTACTTCTATCATTCTAGCAAGCTCATCTACCGCTCTTTCTCCATTATCCCAGAGGTGCGCAAGCGGGTGGCTTCCGTAAGCAGGGCGTGCGTCGCGATCTGTGATGTACACAAGCCCCAGCTCATTATTTTCTTTGAGAATAGCTTGAAGGGCAGTCGCTTCATCTGTTCTTTTCGGAAAATCTTGGTAGCCATATAGGATCGTACGCTTATCCCAAGCACCAATACCTATATCATAGGCATCATTAAAATTTAAGCTGCCAACACCGGCCATGCGAATAAGCGGATGCGGATAGTCCATTACTGATGCTCGATCATTATGACTTGCTGCAAAGTTATGAGCTAGCCCTAGGGTATGTCCCACCTCATGTGCCGAGAGCTGCCGCAAACGCGCTAAGGCCATTTCCAACATACGAGGATCAGGATTCGTCCCATTTTCATACGCTTCTACCATGCCCTGGGCAATCATGAAGTCTTGGCGTACGCGTAGCGAGCCCAGCAGTACATGCCCCTTGATGATCTCTCCTGTACGCGGATCGACCACTGAACTTCCGTACGACCAGCCACGCGTAGAGCGATGCACCCAATTGATTACATTGTAGCGCACATCCATAGGGTCTGCCTCGGGGGGCAATACTTTTACTTGGAAGGCATCTTTATAGCCAGCTGCTTCAAAGGCTTGGTTCCACCAGGCTGCACCTTCTAAGAGCGCTGACTTGATGGGCTCAGGTGCTCCCTTATCGAGATAATATATAATTGGCTCGACCGCTTCACTAACAGCTGCGGATGGGTCTTTCTTTTGCAAACGATGTCTCGTAATGAATCGCTTGACCAAAGACTGATCGATAGGGGTCGCATAATCTTTATAGCTGATCGGAAAGTAGCCACTTCTAGGATCGAATACCCTTGGCGTATAGTTATTATCTGGTAGCTCAACAAAAGAATGGTGCTGACTCACCGTAACTACATTGCTAGTAGGTGTAACAGAACTAATCCACCTTCCTTTCGCTTCCCCCGTAAAGGTGAGCATGGCATCAAACTCAGAGTTCTTTGGGAAGTTCTTGGTGCGATTTAGATTAAGAATGGAGCGCGACTTATCTAATTTGTAATTACCCTGATTACGTTGCTTTAGTCGTTGTGCTACTTGGTGGGCATCTTGCATCAAAAATGAAGTTAGCTTCACCAGATACCGCCCCTCTGTGCTCGCCTCTACCCGAAAACCAAAAAGTACCGATTGTGCAAACGCCTCTTCCACTGACCGGCGCTCCTCCGCATTATCACTCACTGCTCGGTACTCATAATTTGGCTGTACCATCAGAATTTTGGGGCCACTTTTGATAAATTTCACAATTCGCTCCCCACCCAATTGGTTGCGGTCCAGGCCAATATCATTGGAGCCAACGCCACCCGTCAAGGAATTGACATACAAAAACTCAGTGTTGAGCTGAGCGATTTCGAGCCACAGATCGCCCTTATACTCATCCCAATAAAAATTAAAAAAGCCCTCGTAGGCTTGCATATTCGCTATCTTCTCGGCAATAGTAGGTAGTTTTTTAACTTTTTCTTCTTGGCCAAATGTCGCACTGCACAACAATAGCCCAATTAGTAAACAAAAAAGAATTCGCATTTCGATCGTATTTTATGAAGGGGTGTTACTTTTCAACTTGATTCGACTAAATTAAAAAAAATCTGTTATGGTTCTGAGATGGGTATTTATACTGAGCAGCTACTTTTACTTTACACAAACAATATTTGCACAGCAGCCCGTGGAGTTAGGGGATGTACAATGGCTCCGCCAGTTCGAGCAAGCGCAGCAGGTGAGTGCTAATACTGGCAAATCTATATTTATCCTTTTTCAAGAAGTGCCTGGCTGTAGCACCTGCCAGCGCTATGGGCAACAGGTACTTCAGCATCCTCTGATTGTAGAAGCCATCGAAACCTACTTTGTGCCTTTGGCTATTTATAACAATAAAAGAGGAGCAGATGCTAAAGTGCTCAAGCGCTACAAAGAACCAGCCTGGAATAATCCTGTTGTTCGGATCGTAAATGCACAGGGGCAAAATATCATCGAACGCGTCAGTGGTAATTACACGCCACTCCGAGTGGTACAAGCTATCAACCAGGCAATAGACCTGAGCGGTACGGTGCAACCCGAATGGCTTCGCTTACTAGAGCAGGAGCTTCAAGCCAATCTGCTAGGCACTGAAACAGCCGATTTTGCGATGTACTGCTTTTGGACAGGCGAAAAACAACTAGGTCAGATCGATGGAGTAGTCGAAACCCAAGCTGGCTTTATGGGAGGGCGAGAAGTGGTAGAAGTGACCTACGATCCTTCAGTAGTTTCTTTTGATGAATTGCTAGGGGTGGCCCAGCAACATCAATGCGCTAGCCAGGTATTTACGACCACTGCCGAACAGCAAGCCACGGCCACCGCTGAGCTGGGGAGCCAGAAAGTGCAGTCTCGACGCAACTTCCGTGCGGATCATCAGCCTAAGTACTTCCTACAGCATTCTTCCCTCAAATATGTGCCTATGACTGGCCTACAAGCTAGCCGGGTCAATGCAGCTTTGGGAGCGCGAGTCGCTTTCGCTAAATACCTATCGCCACGGCAACTCCAAATAGCACAGTATATCCAGCAACACCCTACAATGAAGTGGGAAAGTGCCATTGATACGCCTTTGGAGAAGCACTGGGGGGAGCGCTGGGAGGTGGTAAGTAGGGAAAGGTAGGGGCGGAGATGGCTAGTGCTAACAGATTGCCCCTAAGGGGCAGTTCTACGTACAGGCTAGCAAGTTACAGACAGATTGTCCCTACAGGACAACGATGTAACCCAGCCCGCGCATCGTGGATTTGTAATCCGCGAAAGGGTATATTGTCCTGTATGGACAATCTGTGTATAAACTAACCTGCTACTCGCCATGTGCGCCCGACTTAGTTGGGCAGCCTGTAGTCGGTACTCGGCCCGCGCATCGTGGCTTTGTCATCCGCGAAAGGACTTCCTTTTACCATTTCC